>JBAWZF010000022.1 GCA_037143175.1 bacterium | reverse complement strand
ATTAATTTATCACGTGAGAGCGAGACCAGCCTTCTCATCCTACCTTCTGTTCAAATCTCTTCCTCCGGTTTTCATCCATCATCTCATCAGGGGAACGCTGCGGTTCACTGGCACCGAACCCGTCAGGGTGAGGTGTACAGTGCGACCGCTGGTTCTCCGCATTATAATCCTTTTCCCCTGCTGGTCGTCCAATTCAATTTGAACAGAAGCCCGCAAAGATCACGAAGGGTAGAGTTGTTTCCTGCCGCCGCCGGCGGCACAAAAACCAATTCTTTGTGGTCTTCGTGACCTTCTGTTCAAATCTCTTCCTCCGGGTTTCTTCATCCATTCATCATCTCTTCGGGGAACATTCACACTGTGCCACCGGAGCGTTTAGCGACGGTAGGCACGAGTGTGTTGTTGGGGTTGTCCTTGTTTTGACCATCCTGAGTTCCCCCAATGTGGGAGGCGCGCTCCGCGCGGCGATTCTTGTCCCGTTCAGATCCTCCCGGGACCTGTCGCGGCACGGAGTGCCCCTCCCACATTGAATTAATTCCTATCCATCATCTCTTCAATCTCATTCCCCAACGCCCGGCCTAACCCGACGTTGACCCGCGTCCACGCGGGACAACGGTAGGGTTCAGGCCGTGGTTGGCCACTTTGGTTTCACTTGTCCTTCTTTGAGTCGCGCGAGATTCTCCAGGCGCTCCTTCATTTCGGACGCACTCAGAAACTCTTCACGGTACAACGTCCTCAGGAAATCTTCGGCATCTGAATCGTTCTTGCGATTGTTGCACTCGCGGCAAGCTGCAACCAAGTTCCTATAGCTGTTGTCCCCCTCTGGTCGGGAGATCACGTGTTCAAGCACGTAGTTCTCGGCAGTGACGGTGCGCCTGCAATAGAAGCAAAGGTGTCCATCACGTTCCAATATCATTGCGCGGTTCTCAGGCGTCGAGAAAAAGTCCGCAACTTCTATGTCTGTGGCCGCAAGCGCTTCACTGGGGTCAGGTATGGTTCCGGGGATCTCGGATGGAAGTCTCAGGCGAATACGTCTGCCCGTTCTTTCGCTTGAAACGATGTCAATGCACCCTTTGACTTTTAGCGACTGTAGCTTTTCGTATGCCGTGTTCTCGGACATCGGTTTGCCCTTCTCGCCGATGCCACAAGCCATTCTTGCTCGTGCGGATTTGAAGCCGATGACGACTTCAGCTTCGCCGCGGAATCGACTGTGGCGAAAAATGTACAGATAGAGCGCCTGCTCGTAGGTATCGAGTTTCGGCGCAAGGAAATCCTGAAATTGCTCTAGGAATTCTCTGCAATCCATCTATTCATCTCCTTTGGCCAACGTTCACAATCTGGCTGAGGCGCGGAGCGACGATAGCCAGAATTGTGTTGTTGGGGATGTATATCATCAGTGATTAAGCCATTGCCATGAAAAATCGGTCATGAATTGCCAATACCATGGATCAACCTCTCGAATTGACCGATCCTGTGGATTCATCTCTTCGTATTTCAATAATCTCGATTTATCGAGACTCCAGTCATATCCATCCGTCAGTTCTCGTAAACTTGGGGCGTTTGTCTTGATGCCTTCTGATTCCGGCGCTTGGGGTATCCACTGACTCTCTTTGACTGAGGGTACATTCACCTTTGGTTCCGCACATCCCGTTAGCAGAACGAGAACAACGGGCAGAAATGGTTTCAGTGCATTCATTCTGTATTCCCCAACGACACCACTGAGGCGAGAGCGTTTAGCGAGTCGCCTCCGGTGGCTTGTTGGCTTTCATGTCTGTTCTGATTTATTCGCAGGCTCAGTTTTGTTACTTGCATTCCCCTTGCGACGATCAACAAGAATCTGAATCCAAACCGTCAAAACCAATAGCACAATAGTTAAGCCACATGCCAATCCCCTGTTAAAATGCAAATGCTTGGCCGCCACCGCAACGCCAATCGGGATTGCAGCAAGGATCAACATCAAACGCGTTAACGGCCAGCAATAGGTTCCTATAAACATATTCTTCTCCTGCCAACGATGCCATTGATGCGCGAGCGTTTAGCGAGTCGCATCCGATGGCTTGTTCGGCTATCTAATGTGACCTACCATCTCAGCCACCGCACCATAAGGCTAACAATCGCAAGCGTACCTACAACAACGGGAAACGAAAACAACCGGACATAAGCACCCCCCTTTATCCCCTGTATTTGGCGTTTAACATCCGGTTGCTGTGCCATTCCGGAAATCAATGACTGCATCCGCAGCATATCTACAAGATAGACGCCCATCATGGTCACGAGAACTGAGGAGGCCGACAGCCTGTGATCAAAATACAAATCACCCACAACGGAAAATAGCCCAAGGCACAGGACGACGTATCGTGCGCCCCAAAACGACACAGGAGCACCCTTAATGAGCGTCGCGAGCAGTCGTTTTTCCTTCTGTGTCAATTCCATATCAATCCTTCATTGACCGAACGTTCCGGCTCACTGGCGACAAGCCCGACAGGGCGAGGCGTACAGTGCGGCCGGTGGTTCGGTCATGAATATATCAGTGGGAACGATTCCGGGGTCTGAAGCGAGTCCAAGGAAAGATCAACATCCAGATCAGGCCAGAAGAGATGATCCTCATGGAGAAGTTGAACATTTAGGATCTGGTCAACTGTGGCCCCCCGAAACCATGGAAAATCTCCATAAGGGAGGAAGTACTCCTTGTTTTCAACAAGCAGCCAAAAACCAAAATGATCGATATTCGTCACTTCAACTAGCGAAGTGGGTGCGCCAAGCGTTGAGCAATTCATTTCGTTTTTCCTCCACTATCGACTTTAATTCGGTCACCTGAACGGGAGACAGGCCATGATTACGGGCCAGTTCCACAGTTGGTTCTAACCAATATTTTGCCTCCCCGTCCGAACAGTACACATGAACATGAGGCCGGGGTTCCTCCCTTGAGAAAAAGAAGAACCGGTAACCGCGCCATTTGAACACTGTTGGACTCATGGCGTCATGTTATGTGGTTCTGTCTTCTATATCAATTATTTCTTAAAACCGAACGATGCCATTGACCCGGCGGCGAGCGTGCGAGCCGTCGCGGTCAAATGGCTGGTTCGCAGGTCGTTTGATTGATTTAGCTAAAAGATCGAGTTCATGTGTCATTGATCAGTCGAGTGGATCCGAATCAGAGTAACTGTTCCATCCGGATCATCACGAAAAACGTATCCTATTTTCCGAAGTGCTTCAGAGATGGCGCGCTTTGCCTCATCTATTGTGAGGTCGTCAAAAGTCAGGTTGATGGTGCCCGTTGCGTTAGTCGGGACATAGACTTTGCGTCCGATTAATTCAGAGGAATAATAGTTGCACACCATTTTCAGTGAGCCATTCTTAATGACCATGGATACGGTGCGTTCCGTCCTTTGATCGTTTTTCGGATGCGGATCGGGTTTTGTCTGCAACTTTACTGCTGTTGATGTCTGCCGCGTTTCATTGGTTCCCAAGGAAGCTTCGTCGCCAAGAGCAATGCAACATGAAAGCGCAATATTGCCGGCCACTACAATGGACAGACTCCTGCAACGAGGCCCAGCACTTTTCTCAATTATTGCTTTCATTATTTTCCAATAGTCTATGCGAACGCCCTGCTCTCGGACGGCGAGCTTGCGAGCCGTACCGAGGAGCGGGTGGTTCTCCTTTTATTTATCCTTCGGAATCCTGGTCAAGATAAGAAATTCAGTTTAAACAGAAGCACGCAAAGAACGCGAAGTTAAGAAATATTCTTACCGCCGCAGGCGGCATGCACATGCATTTCTTTGCGGTCTTCGCGAGCTTCTGTTCAAATCTCTTCCTCCGGTTTTCATCCATCATCTCATCAGGGGAACATTATATATGTTCTTAATCACATTTCCAGCCAGCAAGGGTATTCCTATGCATTTGGTCAGAGCAAGCTTATTGTTCCTGAGAAACTTTTTAATGCGCTTTCATAAAACCGTTTTTAACATAACGCCTTTGCGTTTATAATGTTTTGCCCAATGTATGGGTGTCGCCACGCTCCGTCCTGCAGCTTACCCGCCAATAGATCAATTTAAAATAAATAGTTTAATTAACATTTAACTATAATAAACCGTGCTATGTATCCGTTAACATATTGAGGAGACCATGACGTGAACCGGGGCTTTAAATATGGCCTTTTCGTTCACCTTTGGCCGGTATTAACAGTAATAGGTGTTTAATCTCATAGCATGATAATTAAAGGTGGAGCATGGATAACTTATTAGCAAATCAAGAGATACAACTTTCCCAGTTCGGGGTATTCCTGCTTAAACAGCGATTCATTCAGGCGGGGCATGAGCGTTATCTTGTATTTTGGGTTCGGAAATTCCTGACGCGACGGATAGAAGTGCCCATTCCCTCTATCGAGGATCGTATTGCCCATTTCCTTGAAGAACTCCAGGCTTGTGGCTCGTATAAGGATTGGCAGGTGGAGCAGGCTGAAAAAGCAGTCCGGCTTTATATTGTCAATTTCTCCAAGGACCAACAATCTCCAGCCGTTGTGGCCTCATCCGTCAGGCCGTTTCAAGATGGT
Source organism: bacterium (assembly GCA_037143175.1). Classification (NCBI taxonomy): domain Bacteria; species bacterium. The sequence goes on along the minus strand of JBAWZF010000022.1, from coordinate 40,595 downwards.
TCGTTTCCCGGCGATGAGACCCTTGCTACCCTGCGGACCGTGCTCCAAATGAAACATTACTCCTATACAACGGAACGAACCTATCTGGATTGGGCGAGGAGGTTTTTGGGCTATCTTGAGGAAACCCAACAGAAATCGCCTGCAGGGGGATACGCAATCAGCAGCGGACGAATTAAAGATTTTCTCGCATACCTGGCAACCCGCCGCAATGTTGCCGCTTCAACACAAAACCAGGCATTCGGCGCCTTATTGTTTCTTTGTCGTGAAATCCTACATATTGAAATCGGAGACTTGGAGCATGCCGTACGAGCCAAACGAGGCCCGAAATTGCCTGTTGTCTTAACTGTAACGGAGGTTCAGAAAATTCTGGGGTACATGAAAGGAACGACACGCCTAATGGCCGAAGTGATCTATGGCGGCGGGTTGCGGGTGATGGAGTGTTGTCGCCTGCGGGTAAAAGACTTGGATTTTGACAACAGCCTTGTATTTGTCCGGGAGGGAAAAGGCGATAAAGACCGGAGCACCCTGATGGCAGAGTCTGTAAAAGAGCCGTTAAGAAAACATTTGGAGCGCGTCAAAAAGCTCCATGAGGAGGATCTGGCGGCGGGAGCGGGCGAAGTCTGGTTACCCCATGCATTGTCAATCAAATACCCGAAGGCCGGGTGTGCCTGGGGTTGGCAATATGTGTTCCCATCGTCCAAACTTTCCCCAGACCCCAGAGGTGGTAAAATCCGGCGATATCATGCCAGTGACGGCTTCATCCAGTCGGCTGTACGCGCGGCGGTTCAAGCAACAGGAATTGTGAAACCGGCCTCCGTCCATACGTTGAGGCATTCCTTTGCCACACATTTGCTATTACAGGGAGTGGATATCCGGCAGATCCAGGAATACCTTGGTCACTCTCATGTCGAAACGACCATGATTTATACGCATGTAGTAAAGGATATGCGCAGCCCGGCGAAGAGTCCGTTGGACATGTTGGCGGGGCGATGACGGTTACCCTGCCGCAGCGTCTGGCTGAGGGCTGGCCACAGCCGCATCCATTGCTGACTCTCCAGGTTTTGGCGACTCCTCGATAACGCTCTCCGCAGTAACCGTGGGTTCAGTACAACTGGGGCGAGATCGGCCAGCGGATTTGTGTGATTGACGAGGCGATTCCACGGCAGAGCTGGCGGCTGGCGTTGGCGGCATCCGGAGTGTTCCTGGCCGTGATGTTCGTGCGCATGGAGCTCTGGTTTTGGGCGATGATGCTCGTGTACCGGATTCAACAGGACCTCATTTTCGAGTTGAGGACTACCAGTTTCGCCCATCTGCAGAAACTCTGCCTGCGTTTTCACAGTCAATTTCCCACGGGCTTCCTGTACGAGCGGGTGTTCGGCAATTCGATCAACACCCTGGGCAATTTCATGCAGGTGGTTTTCACCCAACTGGTCACCGATGCGGTCGGGCTGGTTTTCAGTCTGGGCTTCTGCCTCTATCTGAGTCCGGCCCTGACGGTGGTCATCCTGGCGGGGGGGATCGGCTATGTCATGGCCGCCCAGGCGCTATCGGGACGCATCTACGCGAAGACCCGGGCGGCCAACGAGGCCGGCATGAATATCGTCAATGTGGTCATGGATCAGGGCCAGGTGGTCGAACAGGGGACCTTCGACGAGCTGCTGGGCCGCAGTGGCCATTTCGCCAGGCTCTACGCCATCGCCACCTCCACGTCCACGCAGCGTATCCGGTGATCAGACCCACCTCAGTCCTCGAAAAGCGGGGATACTGTCCGATCTTGACCTTCCCTTCAGAGTTTCACATGCTCACAACTATGAAAACGATGTTTCAGGACGGTCTCAACGGGAGTGTGCCCGTACGACCAGAAGAGCGATTTCTTATCCATGTTCGCGGTAGGAAACCATATCCCCGCCAACGTCTCCGACGAGATGTGCCTGCGCTTCATGGCCTACTTGCGTGATAACTGGCGGCGTGAGGCGTAAGAGGGACTAGTCATTACCCCTGAATTAAACCGAATAAGATCGAGAATTGGAGCAACCATGACTGATGATGTATTGAATCTTTTTGTTTCACCCCTTGGCAATGACCGCTGGTTCGGGACTCTTGTCGTCCCATCCGCAGACGGTTCGGATGGGCCTTTGGCAACGCTGGCGGGAGCGCGGGACGCGATCCGGCGCCTGAAACACCGTCCGGGCGGGTTGTCGCAGCCGGTGACGGTGCATGTGGCCGCCGGGGTCTATGAACTGGTGGAGACGCTGCGCTTTACGCCGGAAGATTGCGGCACGGCGGAGTGTCCGATCCGCTTTGTGGCTGCAGCAGGTGCCGCACCGGTGATCAGCGGCGGACGCCGCATCACCGGCTGGCGAGAAACGCAGCACAACGGATTGCGCTGCTGGGTCGCCGAGTTGCCCGACGTGGTCACGGGGAAATGGAACTTCACCCGACTCTATGTCAACGACACGCCGCGCCAGCGGCCGCGCCTGCCGAAAACCGGCTTCCACCGCTTTACAGGACTGGCCGGTTGCGAGGATTCGGGGTTCAAATGGGGGCATGGGCCGGATCGGGCCAATTTCGCGCCGGGTGAGATTCGTCTGTGGCACAACTGGCAGGATGCGGAGATCATCAGCTATCAGCTCTGGTTCGATACGCATCACCGGATCAAGGCCATTGACGAGGCGACCGGAACCGTTCATTTCCTCGCCAATAGTCTTGGCAGCCTTAAGGATGAACGCGGCGAGTTCGCCCGCTATTTCGTTGAAAATGTCTTCGAGGCGCTCGACACGCCCGGCGAGTGGTATCTCGACCGGGTGGCGGGTCGGCTCCATTACCTGCCGCTTGCGGAGGAAAGCTTGGCGACGACAACGGTATACGCCCCGCAGTTGGAGGAGATTGTGCGCATTCAGGGGGAAGCCAACAGGCGCGTGATGCATCTCCACTTCGAGAACCTGACCTTCGCCCACCAGCATTGGGAGTTACCGTCCGATTGCACGGGCTACATCCAGGCGGCTTTTGGCGTGCCTGGCGCGATCATTCTGGAAGGCGCGGAGGCCTGTATTTTTTATGGCTGTACCATTGCCCATGTCAACGGCTACGGACTGGAGGTGCTGGCGGGCAGTACGGAGAATGTCATTGCCGCTTGCGTCGTGCACGACACCGGCGCCGGTGGCGTCAAGGTCGGGCACGAGCAATACAGCCCCCATGAGGCGGCAGTCGGCAAACCCATGACCGGTGAGTATCCGCCCATCGCCACCACGGTGGTGGACTGCACCATCCGTGACTGCGGCCACATCTTTCCCAGTGCCATCGGCATCTGGGTCGGCAACAGCGGGTGGAACCGGCTCATCCATAACCGCATTTTCAACTGCGACTACACCGGGATCTCCTGTGGCTGGATCTGGGGCTATGCGCCGTCCAGAACGGTCTGCAACCGGATTGAGTACAACCACATCCATCACATCAACCACCGCGAAATCCTGAGCGACAACGGCGGGATCTACACCCTCGGCCAACAGCCGGGTACCGTCCTGCGCGGCAATGTGATCCACGACATCTCCTGCTACGGCTACGGAGCCTGGGGTATTTATCCGGACGAGGGCAGCTCAGAGATGCGGGTCGAGCAGAACTTGGTGTGCGGAACGAAGAAGGCCGCTTACAGCACCCATTACGGGCGCGACAACCTGGTGCAGAACAACATTTTCGCCAATAGCCGGGAGGATCATCTCGGCCTCGGCAAGCATGAGTTACACCGGTCCACGGTCTTCCGTCGCAATGTTGTGCTCACTGCCAATGGCCGGATCCAGACTGGTGGGACTTGGGAGCCTGCCCATTACACGGCGTCGGACAACCTCTACTGGACGCTGGATGGCACACCATTGACTTTCCATGGACAGAGTTTGGAGACGTTACAGAAGACCGGACAGAACCTGGGCGCGGTGGTGGCCGATCCGCTGTTCCTGGATGGGGCGGGAGGCGATTTCTCGCTGCGCCCCGATTCACCCGCCCTGCAAACCGGATTCCGGCCGTTCGATTGGCGGTCGGCGGGGCCGCGCCTGTCGGCGGAGAAGCCGCTGAGTTACGAGGCCTATTCCCGGCGATTTGGCCTGACCACCCTCGATGTGCCGGTTGTGCGCACGCAGATCAGATTGATCACGCCGATGGCGGATCTGCAAAATGGCGGGTTGGCAGAATTCTCGGTCACGCTGACGAATGTCGGCCGGGCCGCGACCAGGGGCGCGGTGCGTCTTTCCGGCGGACCTAAGGGTGCGGCGGGTTCGCCCAGTGTGCGCAAAATCACCTATGCGCTTCAGCCGGGCGAGGCGATTACCGAGCATGTGACGCTGAAAGTTCGACGGGATGCGCAGGAGTTCTGGTTGGATAGCGAGCCCACCGGGAAGGACACGGTGCCGGCCCGGGCATTGGTGATGGGAACCCGCTCGTGGCAGGTTCCGCTCGTGGACGGCGTGGAAACACCGGAAACCATCCCCGCGGCCGTCAAGCGGGTGACTGCGCGCCGGATCGCCTTTGGCGAACGTACGGCCGCCGAGGTGAAGCTGGCCGCCAGCGATGCTGGCTTGCTGTTCCATGCCCGGTTCCATGAACCGACCCTGCGCCCGAATCCGGAGCAACCCTGGGCCGGGACTGGGTTTGAATTGGTCGTCTATCAGCCCATACCGGCCGATTTTCCGATTGATAAACCCCTGCCCAAAATGCAGGTCTGCCTGGTACCGCGCGCTGGCGGGGTGGGCGCTGACGGCGTGCGGGTTGATGTGGTGGCCAACAAGGCCGTGCCCGCCCCGGAGATACGTCTCTGTTCCCAGCCGGTATCCGGCGGCTGTGAACTGGCGGCCATTATTCCCTGGGCTCTTTTCGGTTTCGAACAGCGTCCAACGGAATTCCCGTTCGATCTCGTCACCGACGTGGTGGATCCCGTGACGGGCGGGATTGTGCAATTGACCGCCGGCAGGTCGGTATGGAAGGGCTGGCGCAGTCTCAAGGAACAGCTAACCATCAATGCATAGGGTTCTCATGAAACAGCCTGTAGGAGCATGAAGTATGACAGTCGGGACCAGGGAGAAGTGTTCGGTTGATGACTATAACGTGGTGTGGCACACGCCGAGCCGGGACTCCTCCGGCTCGATGCCGCTGGGCAATGGCGATGTGGCGCTGAACGTCTGGGTGGAGGAGGGGGGCGACCTGCTGTTTTATATCGCCAAGCCGGCCAACCCTTCCGGCAGGAACTGGTGTTGCGCAACGGCGAGATTCATATCACCGCTGGTAAGGGGCTGAGCATGCGTGTCTGGGTGGATGCCCACCGGCCGGTCGTTCATATTGAAAGGGAGAGCGATGTTCCGGTGCGGTGCTGTCGGGCGAGGGGATGCGGAATCTTGACGATAAAACGCTGGGGACGGTCTTACCCCGCCGGAAACTCCATCTGCAAGTGGTCTGCCACACCGCCCAGATGGCGACCCTCGACTCGTGGATCAAAGAGATCACGGGACTTCGGGGGGTAGGCAAGACGGTATTGCTCAATGAATTCATGATTCGAGCGATCCCCCTGTTTAACACAACTTGAACCACACGCACTCGCTTGGCCGGATTTCGAGCTGATAAGTGGAACTGGCACGGGTGGAGAGGATTGATTCTCGATAAACGGGGATCAGGAATAACGCGAGTAAGCAATCAAACAACAATACGAAGGTGCTGAATAGTTACTTTAAAGATGTGTGTTTGTTGCGAAGGATGTCTATTAACACCTGCATATCCTCCGGAAGGGGTGCCTTTACGGTTAAGGTCTGGCCGGAGACGGGATGCATAAAGGTCAACTGTGCGGCATGGAGCATCTGACGGAGGGGTATGGCGACAGGGAGGACGTTATGTCGAGGCCGGCCGTATTGAGGGTCGCCGATGATCGAATGTCCAAGGTGGGCCATATGAACGCGGATTTGATGGGTACGCCCGGTTTCAATATGGATGCGGAGCAACGAGGTGTTCGTGAATTTTTCCTGTGTTTCGTAATTCGTGATCGCATTACGCCCGATATCCGGTTTCGTGCACATCTTTTTCCGGTCGTGGGGATTTCTGCCAATAAGGGTCTCGGTGCGACCGGATGACGGATTCAGGTGTCCCCAGACCAGGGCCAGATATTCCTTGGTGGTCTGCCGGTGTTTGAACTGGTCGGCCAGTGCTTTCATAGCCATGTCATTTTTGGCCACGACCATGACGCCGGTGGTGTCCCGGTCGAGCCGGTGCACGATGCCCGGCCGCTTTTCCCCGCCAATACCTGCCAGGTCGGAGCAGTGTGATAGAAGGGCATTCACCAGAGTGCCTGAGGCGTGTCCGGCGGCGGGATGGACGACGAGCCCGGCGGGTTTGTTGAGAACGATCAGATCAGTATCCTCAAATAAAATATCCAGCGGGATGGCCTCCGGCTTGAGGTCGACCTCAACGGGGGCGGGAACATTGATTTGGATTTCCTGGCCCGTTATGAGGGACTGGCTGGGTTTGGTCGGTTTCCCGTTGAGGGTAATATGGCCCGATCGGATTAAGTCCTGTATGCGAGCCCGCGAAAGATCGGGCTGAACCAAACTCAACCAGGCGTCCAGCCGCTTGCCTTTGCCATCGGGAAGTACTTTCATTTTTTCCGGGTGAAGATCCACAAAATAATGCCGATCAGAATCAGGGATAGGCTGATGAGTTGGGCGACATCAAGCCCACCCGCCCGCATGCGGTCATCGCCCCGGATGAATTCCAGCAGGAAGCGGATAACGGGGTAGCTCATCAGATAGAGGGCGACCACAGAGCCATATTTAGTCCCCCGCTTATAGAGGAAATACCATGTCAAGAGGCCATACACCCCCAGGTTGAAAAAGGCCTCATAAAGTTGAACAGGGTAGTGCGAGAGTCCCCCGGTGAGGAAAGACGGGGAGGTGGCCTCACAGCCGCCGCAGCACCCATTTAGAAAACAGCCCACACGACCCAGTGCGTGACCCAGCGGGAGGGCCGTGACGGTGAAGTCGGCAAGATCCCAGACCTTGAGGTGGCGCCATTTTGAAAGAATGAAAAAGGCCAGTACGCCACCAATGAGACCCCCGTAGAAAATTAAGCCGCCTTGATCCACCCGGATGATCTCCTGAGGGGCTGCCCAAAAATAGTCAAAGTTGGAGATTACATAGGCAGCTCTGGCGCCCAAGATGCCTCCGATCATGAGCCAGAACGCCAGGTCAGAAGCCAGGGCGGTATCGCGTCGGGTCCGGTGGCCAAGCCAGTGCCAATGAAGCAGGCCTGCCATGAAGGCGAGGGCCATCATCACTCCGTACCAATAGATGGGGTGTGATCCGATATGAAAACAAATAGGATTCATGATAAATTTATGACAAATTCAATTTCAGTAGACACGTGAATTCATACTATGCAGAATGTGAATGAAAAACAATAAACGTTTGAAAAAGCCATGGCGACAAGTTTAACCGACATCATAACGGATCCGATGCACGAAACCACGTGCGTCAAGTGCCACCATTTATTGGATATTTCCGGGCTTCCGACGTTCACCCAAATTGCCTGCCCTGAATGTGGATTCGCACAAGGGGTCCCCGGCAAACTGGGCGCTTTCGTGCTAGTCGAACTGCTTGGAAAAGGTGGGATGGGGGCGGTTTATCGGGGTCATGACGTGGGGCTGAATCGGTGGGTTGCCGTCAAGGTGATGCAGTCCAGTTTCGGCGGGAACCCTGAGTTTGTGGAAACCTTCCGGCGCGAAGCGCAAGCGGCGGCCGCTCTGAACCATCCGAATATTGTCCAAATCTATTCCTTTGGTGTGGCGCATGGGCAACCCTATCTGGTTATGGAACTGCTGGAGGGTGGGCGACTGGATAACATGATTGCCAAAGGTGAGCCGCTCAATGAAGCCTTAATTCTCAAGATTGCCGCTGATGTAGCGGAAGGCTTGAATGCCGCGGCAACCATTGGCTTGATTCATGGTGACGTCAAACCTGAAAACATTCTCATGGATAGTAATGGCGTAGCCAAGGTGGTGGACTTCGGTTTGGCTCAATTTAAAGCCAAGGCGGAAGGCGGCACGGCCAAAGGAATTTGGGGAACCCCATATTACATTGCGCCGGAGAAACTCCGGGGGCATCCGGCGGATGCGCGTTCTGATATTTACAGCCTTGGTGGAACTATGTTTCACGCGCTGGCCTTGAAACCCCCGTTCGAGGGCGAAACCCCGATGGATGTGGTCAAGGCTCGCCTCAAGGATCCCGCCCCGCCCCTGCATCACTTACGTCCCGATATCACACACGAAGTTGAGACGATTGTCAGTCGGATGCTGGAGGCGGAACCCCAGAAGCGTTATCCTAATTATAATTCTTTGCTTTCCGATATCCGGCGGGTATTGGCCGCGATTGCGCCACCCGTGGAGCATGGTCCGCAAATCACGAAGAAAAGCGGGAAATTTGTGATGACCAAGAAGAAAGGGGGGGGTACCCCGGCGGTGATGACGGCGAGTACTTCAGGGGCAATTGCCCAAAGCGGAATTATGGAGCCGCTGCCCGAGGGACAGCCGAAGAAGAGCTCCCACAAGTTGAAGATCATTCTTTGGAGTGTGTTAGGGGGCGTTGCGTTGCTCGGCGCGATTGGAGGGGGGGTGGCCTACCATGTGGCTCAAACCCATAAGACTCAAGCGGCGAAGGACAAAGCGCAAGTGGCAAAGGCTTTGAAGAGTATCGAGCAGATACTAAAAGAATTTCAGCCCATTGCGGGAGACTTTTCAAATCGTGTCATCATGGCGGGAATATGGTCTTCCAATGCCCAGCACCTGGTTTCAATGGTGGCCACCGGAGCCGCCGTTCTTGGGGATGCGGCTGAATGGGCGGGCGCCAGTTCCAATGCCATGGTCTTGAGCGATTCGGTGACTAAATTTATGACTGGCACCATGGTGCGAGCGAGCACGGAGTTTAATGGCATGCTTGATGGGGTGGCCTCTCAGCGTGTGGTGGTGGTAACTGCCACGAATCCCGGTGTGGCCATGGCGGCACTTTATTCGGTCACAAATATTCCCGGGCGCGTGGTGGATCTCCATAAATCGGTGGCGGATGAAATGGCTAAAATTTCAAAGGGGGCGGAGGCGATCGAGCCTTTGATCGCCAAATTCTCAAAGGTCGTTAAAACCGCCATTTCTGATTCAACTGAGGCGGTCAGAAGAGCGGCAGAAGAAAAAGCGGCCCGGGATAAAATTGAAGCCGAACGGTTGGCGGTGGAGAAAGTGGAGGCGGCGAAACAGGCGAAAATTCAGGCTGACATGAGCGAAATTGAGGCCGCGCGGAAAGCCAGCGTTGAGTTTGTTCAGCAACATCGATTCGTGCAGGCTCTGAATAAAGTTGAGTTGGCGACAACTGGACTGCAGACACCCGAAGGAAAAGCCAAGGGAAAACAGATGGTTAAGGCCTACAAGACTCTGGTCGAACTGAAGACGGCGATTATTGATGGCATTAAAGCGAGTGTGAAGCAAAACCCTGAAACTGGATACCGGTTTGGATGGATGGGGGACAGGGATATCCTGGGCGCGGATGAGGCGAAAATCGTGACGCGCGATGCTCAATATACCTGGGAAACGGTGTCAGCCGCTCAAATGATGCGCTTTATCAAGTATTACATCGAGAAGGGGGATATGGGGCGGTATGATCAAGCCCAGCATTTCTTCGCAGTGGCACTCTATATACATGAGGCTTTCCCTGGAAATGAAAAAGCCGCGGCGCAGGGAGCCAAATATCTCAAAGATGCGATTCGTGCGCGATCCACCCTCGATGAAATGGCGAAGGCGATTCTGCCGGATATGGCCTCGAACTAAAATCGCCAGGTAGATTTTGTTTTGGACGTGAGGGGTAGATGCAGGAGTTCCGCGCGGATCCATTCGATCGGGATGGCATTTTGGGCGAGGATCGCATCGTTGAATTCTTGCTCGGTCATCTTTCCGCTCTCCACCAATTCTTTTCTCAACGACTCGAACTGGAGCCCGCCCAGCATATAAGCCGCCTGATAAAGAGGCGGGAAACCGTCACTGATAAAGCGGCGAACTTCGCTGGTGGCGCCCAGTCGTTCATGGCCCACGTGGGTGATCAGGAAATCCACCATTTCGTTAGGGGTCATCTGGCCCAGATGGAACTTAAGGGAGACCTCAATCCGGGCCGCACGGTTCAGACGCCAGAAGAGCATGCCCATCTGTTCCTCGGGTGACTGCGCCCATCCGAGGTCCCACAGGCGCCGTTCCCAATAGAGCGCCCAGCCCTCGACATAGAACGGTGTTGAGAAGAAGGCGCGAACCTGATTGTGTCGCTGAGCCTGGAATTGCTGGAGGTGATGGCCCGGAATCAGTTCGTGAGGGGTTACGTTATGAACGAAATAGCGATTGTTACCACGCATGGTCATGAGCTTGTCGTCGTGCTTCATGTCATCGCGCGCAAAGGCAACCATCATATTCTGGTTATTATAGGCTGCATAAGGAATGGTCTTCATCGCTTCGGGTGACATCATGGTGAGATGCCAGGTTTCCTCGCAGAGGGGTGGAATGGTTACCAGCTTGCGGGCTTTTACGAATGAGATGGCCTGCCGCGCGGTTTGACTAACCAATGCATCTTGTTGTCCGGGCTCAACATAGTCGGCTTTAATTTTGGCCAACGCTGCCTGCCAGTCCTCTCCCAATCCCATTTTCCCTGCAGCACGCTTCAGCTCGACTTCACACCAGTGCCGTTCTCGTTCGCCGATCTTAAGGAGTGCCTCCGCATCATAGGGAAGAATTTCGTGCCGGATGGCGTTGGCCAATTCCCCGGCTCCAATGGGCTGGCCGATCAGGGGGTCATCATCTTTTCCTTTCAGGCCGGCGACCTCTTCTTTCAGATATTTGGCATATCCCTCCAGTTGCTTGTCCGCTTCCTCGTAAGGGGTTTTAAGCCACCATGAGAAATTGGGCTGGTAGCCGTTATAGAAACTAAACCATCTTTTCAGGATTCCCCGGAGTTGGTCAACTGATGCGGCGGCGCGCTGGGCCTCTGCAGGAGACACCCTCAAGGGGGGGGGAATCGTTGAGGGAGGAGATGAGACCAGGTTGGTGGCGGATATGAGGACATTGGTTTTCAAGCCCTGTTCAATGCGTTCTTTAAGCGTTTTAAGCGTCAGGGAGAGTTCGGTGATTTGGGAGGCGGCGGTCTGTCCGACAATTGGGGTTCCCTGCCACCGGGCCTGCTCCAAGGTGTAAATAAGGCTGCGGAATGATAGAAGGGGATCAAGTTCGGCCCAGCGTTTCTTTTCTTGAGCTAGGGCGTTCAGGGAACGGTCCAGGTCATTTTGCATCAGCAGGTAATCGATTTTACTGGACTGGGGGAGTTTCTCGAAGTTCACAGAGTCGAGACGGCTCAGCCAGTTGGAGTAAAGAACCCCCAGGCGTTCGAATCGTATGGGGGCACCCGGGAGATCATAATAGTTGGTAACATCACCTTGATCGGCGGCATAGCCGCGAATCAGGGAGGAGAACTCTAGTGAGTCGTTTGAATAGACGGTTGGGGTTGCGCCGAGAACAAGAGCAACGGTACTGGTTACCACCAATGAATGAAGCATGTTCATAGTGCCGTTAGTCTTGCCGCTCCGGGCACAGGCGTCGAGCCTAAAATAGCAGGGCAGACGCATCTAAATTGTAGGATTTCTGGCCATTTTGGCTCAATCTGACGACGGAAATTTGGAGTGCGGCGGCTTGACCTGCTTTCACAAGGCCTGGCTTGACAGGCCGACAACACGGCGCGTCAAGCCGCGCCGAAGAAAAGCGGCGTCAAGCCCTGCGCTCCAAAAAATACCTATTCACCTGAGTATTTGAGCCAGAAACGCCAGATTAAAGGAAAATTTGATGCGTCTGCCCTGCCTAAAATAGGTGATCCCCATGCTTGACTTTGTAATGATAACTCAGTCATAAGTTAGTTAAGCGAGGTTGCTAGCAGGCGATCAGCGGGAGTGAGAAAGGATTGTATTTATATGGCTATTCCGATTCTTGACCCCAGTTCGGAAGGAGTTCAATTGCTTGAACTGACGAAGCTTGCGGCCATGATGGCTGGAGCGGTCTCGGGTGCGCTTGTGGCATGGCTTTCCCGGCAGAACATCCTTCTTGCTCTCTACGCATTTCTCCTTGGCATCATGGGTGGGTTGACGATTGGAACCGGCATGGGGAATTTATTCTTTGTTGCTCATGACGGTGTTGAGTCCATTGTCAAAGTCGGGTGTTGTTCTGTTCTGCCGGGAATAGGCGCGGGGATTGCTGGCGCCCTTCCAACGGCCTTTCTGATATCCATTCTCATTGGTTTTATGGCGCTTCGGCATCTCAAGCCTCGCCCGCCACGGATCCGGACGGTGCTGCAAGGGTTCATTGCGGGTGCCGTGATGGGCATCCTGACTGCCGGCATTCTGGCGGTGGTGTAAACGTCGCGATGCCGTTGGATTCTGCCCCCTTTCCTTTGAATTCTGCCTTCTGAATTTTCGCAGAAGATTCTTGCTTGCAGCAGGGCTTTCCAGTACATTTCAAAGCTTATGTGACCACCCTTTTGGGTGGCCTGTTTCTGACCTGTAAAACGGGTGTTCCTTGAACCTCGTAAGTTATTCCAGGAGAATGAGTTCTTACTATGGCTGAACAACAAAAAAAGACCGGGGCCTACGATGCCTCCCATATCACTGTTTTAGAGGGCATGCAGGCCGTTCGAAAACGGCCGGCAATGTACATAGGTGACACTTCGGTCCGCGGTTTGCATCACCTGGTTTATGAGGTGGTTGATAACTCCATTGATGAGGCGTTGGCCGGGTATTGTACGAATGTTCAGGTTCGGTTGAATGCGGACGGTTCCTGCACGATTAATGACAATGGTCGTGGAATTCCGGTAGATATGCATCCGACGGAGAAACGACCGGCGGTGGAAGTGGCCCTGACGGTTCTGCATGCCGGTGGTAAGTTTGATAACGACAGCTACAAGGTCTCCGGTGGTTTGCACGGGGTAGGCGTATCCTGCGTCAACGCACTGAGCGAGTGGCTGGAAGTGGAAGTGCGGCGTGATGGGCAGATCTATCATCAGCGCTATGAGCGCGGGGTGCCGGTTTCGAAGTTGGAAACCATTGGCAAGACGCGTGGCACGGGCACGAAGATCACGTTTCTGCCGGATACTCAGATATTTACCGCATCTATCAAGTTTGAATGGGATATTTTAGCGAACCGTCTGCGTGAGTTGGCGTTTTTGAATGGCGGGATTGAAATTCACTTCTCCCAGGAAGAACCTGCGCGGGAGGAGATGTTCAAATTCAAAGGTGGCGTGGTGGAATTTGTTGAGTATTTGAACCGCAGCAAAGTGGCGATTCACCCCAAGGTTATTTCCTTTGTCAAAGAGAAGGATAAAATTGAGGTGGAGATTGCGTTCCAGTATACCGACACCTATACCGAGACGATGCTATGCTTTGCCAATAACATCAATACCATTGAGGGCGGCACGCATCTAAGCGGCTTCCGTTCGGCGTTGACGCGTACCGTCAACGCCTACGCCAAGGCTAATAAGCTGATCAAAGAGGACAAGGAAAACTTGTCGGGTGATGATATCCGCGAAGGCATGACGGCGGTGATCAGTGTCAAGTTGCCTGGTCCGCAGTTTGAAGGACAGACCAAAACCAAGTTGGGTAACAGTGAGGTCGAAGGGATTGTGGCGTCAGTGGTGAATGACGAACTGGCGTCCTATCTTGAAGAGCATCCCCCTGTGGCGAGGCGGATCATTGAAAAGGCGCTTCTGTCGGCTCGTGCCAGGGATGCGGCCCGTAAGGCCCGTGACTTGACCCGTCGTAAAGGCGCACTGGACTCTGCCGCGTTGCCTGGCAAGCTGGCCGACTGTTCCGAGCGTGATCCCGCCTTGTGCGAGTTGTACCTGGTTGAGGGTGATAGTGCCGGTGGTTCGGCCAAACAGGGCCGAAATCGTGAATTCCAGGCTATTCTTCCCCTGCGCGGTAAAGTGCTGAACGTGGAGAAGGCGCGGCTGGATAAGATCCTGAATAACAACGAAATCCGGACCATGGTGACCGCCATTGGCGCGGGGATCGGGCAGGATGAATTTGATGTCACCAAGGTGCGGTATCACAAGATCATTATCATGACCGATGCTGACGTTGACGGGTCGCACATCCGGACCCTGTTACTGACATTCTTCTATCGTCAGATGCCAAAGCTGATCGAAAGTGGCTATGTATATCTGGCCCAGCCGCCCCTGTACAAGGTGAGCCGCAAAAAGCGCGAGGAGTACATTGATACCGATGAGACCCTGACCCGCAAATTGCTGGAGTTAGGTGCTGAGGATATGACGCTCAAGGTCAATCGCAATAAAACGCTTGAGACCAATGAGTTGATGGCGTTGCTGGAGTTGTTGCTGCAGACGGAGCAGGCGTCGAAGAGTCTGGCGCGCAAGGGAATTAAGTTTGAGGATTATCTAGCCAAGCGCAGCAAACTGGGTGTCTTTCCCCGCTATTACGTGACCATAGGTAAGGGTGAGACAGCCGAGCATCATTTTGTGACGACGGATGAAGAGCTAAAAACCCTGCGTGAAGAGGTGGAGCGGAAGTTGGGCGAGCAACTCGAAATTTTTTCCGAAAACGGCCATTCTGCGCCAGCCCAGGGCAGTTCGGCCTTCCGTATCCAGGAGCTGTATGTGGCCAATTCCCTGGCCAAGGTGATGGGCGCCATAGAGAAGAAAGGCTTTTCCATGGAGCAGTTCAGTCTGCAGGAAAAGCCGCTTTTTACGCTGAAAGATTCGGACGATGTGGAAACCCCGGTCGTCTCGCTGCCGAATCTATTGGAAGTGATCCGTGAGTTCGGGCGCAAAGGGCTCTCCATCCAGCGTTATAAAGGTTTGGGAGAAATGAATCCTGAGCAGCTTTATGAAACCACCATGAATCCTGATAAGCGGAGATTGCTCAAGGTGGTGCAGGAGGATGCCGTGAAGGCCGACGAAATCTTTACCATTCTGATGGGGGATGAAGTTGAGCCACGCCGTAAATTTATTGAGGACAATGCCCTGAACGTTCAGAATTTGGATATCTAAGTATGTACACACGAAACGAAGTTTTGGCCAATATCAACATCGAAGACGAGATGCAGCGCTCGTATATTGACTACTCCATGAGTGTCATTATCGGACGCGCCCTGCCGGATGCCCGGGACGGAATGAAGCCCGGTGCGCGACGCATTCTTTTCGCCATGCGGAATCTCGGGTTGTTGCACAATCGCCCCTATAAGAAATGTGCGTACGTCGTTGGTGAAGTGCTGGGTAAATACCACCCGCACGGGGATTCCTCGGTGTATGACACCCTGGTTCGTATGGCTCAGTATTTTGCCATGCGCTATATGCTGGTGGATGGGCAGGGTAACTTCGGTAGTATCGACGGTGATAATGCCGCCGCCTACCGGTATACCGAGTCACGTCTGACGAGCATGGCGGAAGAGATGCTTGCGGATATCGACAAGAATACGGTGGATATGGTGCCGAACTACAATGGCGATCTCATGGAACCATCCGTGCTACCCGCCCGCGTCCCCAATCTGCTCCTGAATGGGAGCACGGGTATTGCCGTTGGTATGGCCACCAACATCCCCCCCCACAATCTGGGCGAACTGGTGGATGCGCTGGTGCATTTGATCGAAAACGAGAATGCCTCGGTGGATGACTTGATGAAGTATGTCAAGGGGCCCGACTTCCCCACGGGGGGCATCATTTGCGGGCTGAAGCCCATAGCGGACATGTATCGTACCGGGCGCGGCCTTCTGAAGGTTCGTGGCCGGGCTGGCATTGAGGAAGGCAAACAGGGCAAAGAAAGTATCATCATCACTGAGATTCCCTATGCCGTCAACAAGGCCACCCTGATCACCAATATCGCGTATCTGGTTCAGGAGAAGAAAATTGAAGGCATCTCTGATCTGCGGGATGAGTCCAACAAGGATGGCATCCGCATCGTCATTGAGTTGAAGCGCGGGGTGGTTGCCCGGGTGGTGTTGAACAACCTCTACAAGCATACCCAGCTTCAGACGACCTTTGGCGCCATCATGTTGGCGATCGATCAGGGACGGCCCAAAGTCATGACGCTCAAGGAAATGTTGGAAGCTTATCTGGATCACCGGTATGACGTGATCCGCCGCCGCACCCAGTTTGAACTTGATAAGGCCGAGGCCCGTGCTCACATCCTGGAGGGATTGAAGATCGCGTTGGATAATCTGGATGCCGTGGTGAAGATCATCCGTGCGGCGAAGGATCGTGATCAGGCGCGGTCGCAGTTAATGTCAAAATTCGGGCTGAGCGAAATCCAGTCGAACGCGATTCTTGATATGCGACTCTATCAGCTGACCGGTTTGGAACGGGATAAGCTGGAGGCCGAATACCTGGAACTCATCAAGCTGATCACCTATCTCCGTGATCTGCTTGCCAGTCGCGAGAAATTGTTCGGAATCATCAAGGCCGATTTGCTTGAGGTTCGGAAGCAATACGCAGATGAGCGCATGACCAGTCTGGTCCCGGATGAAGGTGAAGTGAATATTGAGGATCTGATCGCCGATCGCGGTTATGTGATCACCATCAGTCACACCGGCTACATCAAGCGCACGGCGGTGAGCACCTATAAGGCTCAGCGGCGCGGAGGTAAAGGCGTGGCTGGCATGGATACTAAGGAGGAGGACTATGTCCAGCACCTCTTTGTGGCCAATACGCACGATTACATTCTGTTCTTTACGCCCACGGGCCGGCTGTATTGGGAGAAGGTTTACGAGGTGCCTGAGGCGAACCGTAATTCCCGTGGCAAGGCCTTGGTCAACATGCTCAATGTCCAAAGCGGTGACAGTATCGCTTCGATGATCAAGGTGCGTGAGTTTACCGAGAATCAGTTTGTGGTGTTCGCCACCGCAAAAGGTGTGGTCAAGAAGACCAATCTGGCCGCTTTCAGCAACCCTCGTAGTGCCGGTATTATTGCCATCGCGATTGATGAGGGGGATCGGCTGATCGGAGTCAAGCAGACCGATGGCCATACCGATGTCGTGCTGACAACGCATAACGGGATGAGTATTCGCTTCAATGAAAGCGAATTGCGTGATCAGGGTCGTGATACACGCGGTGTGTGTGGAATTTCCCTGGATGACGATGACAAGGTCGAGAGCCTTGAGATTGTAGATCCGCGCGCCACCTTCCTGGTGTGCACCGAGAACGGTTACGGGAAACGTACCGGATTTGATGAATATCGGGTTCAGCACCGTGGTGGACGCGGATTGATGACCATCCGCACCTCGGACCGCAATGGAGCCATCGTGGGTGCGCATGCTGTTCAGGAGGGCGATGCCCTGATGCTGATCACCGCGCAAGGCCAGATGATCCGGATGCCGGTGGCGGATGTCCGTGTGATCAGTCGTGTCACCCAGGGGGTTCGCCTGATCAATTTGGATGAAGGCGATAAACTGGTGGCGGCAACGACCGTTGAGCCTGAGGATGATGAGGTCGTGGCGGCGAGTCCTGAAGGGGCAGAGCCGAAGAAGGGTGAATAACAGGGGCGCTCATTACAGCGTATCCACGGGACTGATTACGCCCATCGGTCCCTTGTTGAGCACGTGGGTGTAGATCATCGTTGTTTCCACCTGTAGATGGGTTGCAAAAGAATGGCGGAAGCAGTGCGGGGTGAACCGGATCGTCAAGCCGGCCTCCCGAAGTGCCGAGACGTACCCGTCTGGCCACTTAGGATTGGTGTTTAAAGGAGGGGCAGGGACTGTCCCTGGAACGTGCTCCCTGGAACGTGACCAAGGCCAACTGCGGATGACAATCACGCTTCCCGATTCCGCAGCCCTAAGCACCATGGCCGAATCCCTGGCGCGCCTTGTTACATTTGCGGGATCGTAAGGATCAGGATGGGTCTCTTTTTCAGGAAAATGGATATTTTATCTTGAGAGTTCTGGCTGATGATGTAGGTAAGAGACTTGATAATATTCTGGACGTCATCGTGCGTACATTGACCCATTGCCAAAGAACGAATAAGTTCCTTAAATAATAGAAAGTCTGTAAAGTAAAAATTAAGTGTTAAACATAATCGTTTCAGCCATGCATAAAAATAAACTACATTTATTAGGAAAGTTGCCTAAAACAAAGCCGAACTCAAAGGGCATGGTAAAAAAGACTCTCGTCAAGGAGGGGTGGGGTGAATATGGGCATCCTTCCGGAGCCCCCAAGTTTATTTCACTTTTCAGCGGTGCTATGGGGCTTGATTTAGGTTTGGAATCCGCAGGATTTGAATGTGTCGGTTGCTTGGAATTGGATAAGCGTGCGTGCCAGACGATTAGACGGAATCGGCCAAATATACCGGTGTTAGAGGATGATATCCGGAATTGGAATCAGGGTAGTGCCCTGCTGAAGAAGTTTGGATTAGAAGGGAAAGATGTTGCCTTAATTGTGGGTGGCCCGCCTTGTCCGTCTTTCAGCACTGCGGGGAAGCGCCAAGCGTTCAATGATCCGCGCGGGCAAGTTATGTTTGATTTCCTGAAGGTGGTTAATGAGATCAGGCCTCCTTTTTTTGTCATGGAGAATGTTCGGGGGATTTTATCTGCCGCCATTGACCATGTTCCCCTTAGCGAGCGAGACGATAAGGTTGACTTTGACGGAAAGGGCTCCGTCTTGGCGTTATTGAACACTAAGTTTGCTGAAATGGGTTATACCGTGACAGCACAACTTGTTAATGCCGCTAATTACGGGACACCTCAAAAACGAGAACGAGTGGTGTTTATTGGTAGCAGGGATGGGCTTCAAATCCCGATGCCAGTCGGTGCGTATAGCCCATCAGAAGGACTGTTCCAGCGCCGGTGGCGAACCTTAGGGGATGCGCTGGAGGGGCTTGTGGATCCTGAGCCGGAGTTCATTCCTTTCTCAAAGAACCGAGCCAAATTTTTGTCCCTATTGCAGGAGGGGGAAAACTGGCGTTCGCTCCCCCCTGAGATGCAGGAAGAAGCTTTGGGCGGCGCATATAGTTCAACGGGAGGACGTGTGGGTTTCTTTCGTAGATTGTCGTTTTCCAAGCCGAGTCCAACCGTTCCAACCAGTCCTATTCAAAAGAGTACCTGCCTGTGTCATCCCACTGAATTACGGTCATTGTCGGTAAAGGAATATGCTCGGGTTCAGCAGTTCCCTGACAACTGGATTTTTGAGGGAAGCCTTGTGGATAGGTATCGTCAGATTGGTAACGCTGTTCCTGTTGGACTCGGATATGTGATCGGAACGACGATCTTCAACTATTTGAAAAATTTGGAAAAAAATTTATGACGATGTCAAAAACTACGCTTGAGAAGCTCGTTGTAAAATGTCTCGACGATTTCTACGGTCGACGGATAGGGAAACTGAGCGGCCTGAAATTGAAAGACACTTTGAAACGTAAAAATCCTTATCTTTTTCGGGCAGTTGGAACACAGACTGCGTCCGAAATTGTTGAGCAACTCCTGACGGCGTACATGTCTTCCTCGGATGAAGGAATATTTGGTGATGCTTTTTTTGAGCCTTTGGCCAAAGCTGTTTCAGGAGGAGTTTCATCACCATCGGAAGGGGTAGATGTTGCGATTGAAACATCCGATTCCTATACAGCCATTGCGGTCAAATCCGGGCCATCGGTTTTTAATGCCCAAAGTAAGCGGCGACAAAATCAGGATTTTCAGGCATTGCAAAAGCGCATGTTGAAATTGCAGAAGCATTTTGAGGCTCTGGTCGGTTATTGCTATGGCAACAAGAAAACCAAGACCGAAGCAGGGAAATGGGTGTTTCAGGAATTGGCTGGTCAGGAATTCTGGAGCCGCCTAACCGGAGATAATGATTTTTACATGAAGCTCATTGATGCCATGAAGGGACGTCCGGAAATCCATCGGCAAAAGTTTGAAGAGGAATGGAGCAAAGCGGTGAACCGTTTCACCGGTGAATTTATTGAAGTATATTGCGGAAAAGACGGCGCCATCGATTGGCATGCACTTGTTGAATTTAACAGCGGGAAACGTTGACGATAAATGAAGGTATGTCGGGCGGGATGGGTCATGGTTCTGATGCTTTATTAGGATGAATACCCTGCCCATATTTGAGATTGAACCTGCGTTGGTGAAGGCCTGTGCCGGAAGCCACACCCGGCTTGTCATTCAGGCCCCTACCGGGTCAGGTAAATCCACCCAGATTCCACAAGTGCTGCTGGATCGCGGGCTTATTCCTGAAGGAAAACAGGTCGTTATTCTTCAACCCCGGCGATTGGCGGCCAGGTTATTGGCAACGCGTGTTGCGGCAGAGCGGCAATCCCAAATCGGACGGGAAGTGGGCTATCAGGTTCGTTTTGAAAATCGAATCAGTACCGATACACGGATCGTTTTTGTAACGGAAGGAATTCTTCTGCGGCGGTTGATCAGTGATCCGCAACTCTCCGGGGTGGGCACGATCATCTTTGACGAATTCCATGAGCGGCATTTGTTTGGCGATATCACCCTGGCTCGCGCCTTTCAGTTGCAGAAGACCCTGCGCCCGGATCTCCGGCTGATCGTCATGTCGGCGACCCTGGATAAAGCGACCCTTGAACCGTATCTCGCTCCTTGCACGGTCTTACGCTCTGAAGGCCGCATGTATCCTGTCAGGATCGAGTACCTGCCCAAGCCGGTGGATAATGCACGGGTTCCGATCTGGGAAACGGCGGCATCGGAAACGGCACGCTTACTTGTTCAGGAGCGGGAAGGGGATGTTCTGGTCTTTATGCCCGGCTCCTACGAGATTCATCGGACCATTCAGGCATTGAACCTGCGGCCGGAAACGCGGGGCTGTTCCATTTGTCCCCTGCACGGTGAATTGGCGCCGCGGGATCAGGATGCCGCTGTCGCGCCTGGCGAGCGCCGGAAAATTATTGTCTCCACCAACGTGGCAGAAACGTCGTTGACGATTGAAGGCGTGAGGTTAGTGGTGGATGGTGGCCTGGCCCGCGTCTCCCGATTCGATCCCTATCGCGGCATCGATACGTTGTGGATTGAAAAAATAAGTCAGGCTTCGGCCGATCAACGTGCCGGGCGTGCCGGCCGTATGGCTCCCGGAGTCTGTGTGCGGCTTTGGACGGAGCGTGAGCATTGCGAGCGTCCACCCCGTGAGATTCCTGAGATCCGTCGTGTAGATCTGGCGGAAACTCTTCTGATGTTGAAGGCCTCGGGTTGCCCAGATGCCAGAACGTTCCCCTGGTTTGAGCCGCCGGAAGACCGGACTCTGACGCGTGCGGAGACGCTGTTGCGTGACTTGGGCGCCGCGGATGAGAAGACAGGTAATATCACGGAGGTGGGACGGGGCATGCTGGCCTTCCCGCTTCATCCCCGGTATGCCCGCATGCTGATGGCGGCGGAGGATGTGGGGCGGGTCCGGACGGTGGCCTTGATCGCGGCAATGACGCAGGAGCGCGGTCTCTTAGTCAAGCGCACAGACTCCCAGGTTGAAGAGCAGCGCGACCGCCAGCTGGGTGATGAAGTGTTATCCGATTTCTTTCAGCTGATGCGGGCCTGGAGTGAGGCGGAAGCCCATGATTACAATGTGGACTACTGCCGGAGCCTTGGCATTCACGCCGGAGTGGCGCGCCAGGCGGGGCGGCTCTATGAGATGTTCTGCCGGATCGCGGAGGGGCAGGGACTGTCCCTGGAACGTGAGATTGTGGCTGATGACGATGTCCGCCGCTGTGTACTGGCCGGGTTTGCCGATCAGGTGGCACGTCGTTTGGATGGCGGTACCCTGCGCTGCGAACTGGTGCATGGTCGACGTGGGGTCTTGGAGCGCGCGAGTGTGGTCCGAAAAAGTGCTTTTGTGGTGGCGGCGGAAGTGCGTGAGGTCGAAAGTGGATTTACCAAGAAGCCTGCCCCGGTTGGTGCCAAGGGCGATATGGATGTACTGCTCTCGTTGGTGACGGCGATTGAGCCTGAATGGCTGGAAGAGTTATTCCCGGGATCCGTGCGGGAGGAGACTCAGGTGCGGTTTGATGACTCCCGACGTGTCATAGGAGAACGGGGCCGTTTTTATCACGACCTGGTTCTTGAAATGAAGCGCGGCGGAAATCCACCGGAAGGGGATGCGGCCAGTCTGCTGGCAGATGAGGTTCAGGCGGGCCGTTGTACCTTGAAACACTGGACCGAGGATGTTGATCAGTGGCTGCTGCGGGTGAACCTGTTGCGGAAATGGTGCCCGGAACTGGATGTGCCGGAGATCACGGCGGAAGATCGACGCCTGATGATTGAAGAGATTTGCATGGGCGCATTCAGTGTGAAGGAAGTGAAGGAACGCCCCGTTTTTCCGGTGGTGAAAAACTGGTTGGATGGGCGCAAGCAATCGGTGCTCGATAAGCAGGTGCCCGAGCGCTTGGACCTCCCGGGTGGTCGGAAAGTGAAAGTCGTCTATTCCGAGACCAATCCCCCGACGATTGCGGCCCGGATCCAGGACCTTTACGGGGTGGACGAAAGTATCCGCATCGCCATGGGGCGCCAGTTAGTGACCATCCAAGTACTGGCTCCCAATTACCGCCCTGTGCAGGTTACCTCGGATTTGACCACCTTCTGGCGCGAGGGCTATCCGAAAGCGAAGAAGGAACTCCAGCGCAAATACCCGAAACACAAATGGGTCTGAGCCATCCGTTTTAAGAGTTTTGACAGAATTAACAAAATGACAGAATGAGGAGATGAAAATGGGGTAAGACATCGTGCAAAACCTGTTTAGCATTGGTTATTCTGTAAATCCATTGAGTCCCCTGCATCCTCGGGTGGATGCCCCAAAAGAGGTGTCACCGCCAGTCGGACCAGACTGAAAAGCCGATGTCCCGCCTTGACTTGACCTGATTCGGTGGTAGCGTCAGGGGCTGTTATGAAGGAACATCAACTGTCATCACCGGGTACCACGCCAGCCATAGTCGAGGCGTTTATCAAACGCTGGGAAAAATCAGGCGCTGCCGAGCGGGCCAATTATCAGTTATTTCTCTCCGAACTCTGTGATGTCATTGGAGTGCCACGCCCGGAGCCCGCCGGGGCTGACGACAGTCAGAACAACTATGTTTTTGAGCGGACTGTGGTCTTCCAGCATGGCGACGGCAACACCAGTACCGGCCGGATAGATCTCTATAAACGGGTATGTTTTGTCCTTGAGGCCAAACAAGGCGCTAATGTCCCGGATCCTGATGAGGCTTTGTCTGAGGCCGCCCGAGAACTGAAACGTAAACTCAAAGCGGGAACCGCCCGGCGTGGGACCGCCGCCTGGGACGATGCCATGCTCCGCGCCAGAGGCCAGGCCGAACAATATAGCCGCGCGCTCTCTGCATCAGAAGGCCGCCCGCCCTTTTTAATTGTGGTAGATGTGGGCCACTCCATTGAGCTCTATTCAGAGTTCTCCTGCACAGGCGGAACCTATATCCCTTTCCCCGCGCCCGGCAGTCACCGGATCTTCCTTCGCGATTTGGAACGGCCGGATATCCAGGAAAGACTCCGCCTGGTCTGGACGACTCCTCATGATCTGGATCCCAGCCGTCGCAGCGCCAGGGTTACCCGTGAAATCGCGGCCAGCCTAGCTCGGTTAGCGGTGTTGCTTGAGAAAGACGGTCATAATCCCCATGTCGTGGCTTCCTTCCTGATGCGCGGCCTGTTCACCATGTTCGCGGAGGATGTCGGACTACTGGCCCGGAACAGTTTCTCCAATCTCCTGCTGAGTTTACGCGATAAGCCGCAGGATTTTGTCCCCGTTGTGGAAGAACTTTGGGGGCGCATGGATCGCGGCGGATACTCCATTAGCCTGCGTATGCCAGTTCTGCAATTCAACGGCGGTCTTTTTGAAAGCGCCACCGCTTTGCCCCTCAGCAAGGATCAACTACAACTTTTGATAGAAGCATCTCAGTGCGACTGGCGTGATGTCGAACCCGCTATCTTTGGCACGCTGCTTGAGCGAGCGCTGGCCCCGGAGGAGCGGCATAAACTGGGCGCCCATTATACGCCCCGTGCCTATGTTGAACGTCTGGTGCTACCCACGATAGTCGAGCCCATCCGGGCGGAATGGGAGATTGCACGTGCGGCGGCGGTAACGCTGGCCAACAAAGGTGAAATCAAAAAGGCGGCGGGAGGTCTCAAGGCATTCCATCGACGGCTATGTCATACCCGGGTTCTCGATCCCGCTTGCGGAAGTGGCAACTTCTTGTATGTCACTCTTGAACACCTCAAGCGGATTGAGGGCGAAGTCTTGGACACTCTTAACATCATGGGCGAGCATCAGGCGGTATTGGAGATGGCCGGAGAGACGGTGGGGCCGCATCAATTCCTGGGGCTTGAGATCAATCCCAGGGCTGCGGCCATTGCCGAACTGGTGCTCTGGATCGGCACGCTTCAGTGGCATTTCAGGAACCGGGGCAACGTCAATCCGCCCCAGCCGATCATTCGTAACTTTCACAACATCGAGTGCCGGGACGCCCTGATTGAATACGATAAGGTCGAGCCAGTGCTGGACGATCAAGGCCAGCCCGTTACCCGCTGGGATGGCCGTACCACCAAGACCCATCCGGTCACTGGTCGGGAAATCCCGGACGAGACCTTCCGTGTTCCAACGATGCGCTACATCAATCCCCGTCCGGCGGTATGGCCGGACGCCGATTATGTGGTCGGGAATCCGCCATTTATTGGCCCCGCCCTGATGCGGCAGTCACTGGGCGACGGCTACACAGAGACGGTAAGGGAGGCCCATTCCGATATGGGCGAATCCAGCGACTTTGTTATGTACTGGTGGAATCACGCCGCTAAATTGACGCGCCAAGGGGAGATTCGGCGATTCGGGTTTATTACAACCAATAGTCTCCGTCAGACCTTTAGTCGTCGGGTACTGGAAACGCATCTTGCAGCCAATCCGCCATTATCCATTCTGTTTGCCATTCCAGATCATCCTTGGGTCGATGTCGTTGATGGCGCAGCCGTACGTATCGCAATGACCGTTGCTACCTCCGGGAGTCATGATGGGTTATTGAGTCAGGCCATTTCTGAAAAAGAAACTGAAGGAGATGGCTTCGAGGTGGAATTTGTGAGCATCCGGGGGCGGATTAACCCAGATCTTACTATTGGTGCTGATGTGGCAGGTACAGTGGAGTTGGTTGCTAACGAAAAGTTGTGTTATCGCGGCGTTCAAATTATCGGAGATGGTTTTATCGTTACTCGAGATGAAGCTAAAATACTTGGCTTGGGAAGTACTAAAGGGCTCGAAAATTATATCCGCGAATATCGTAACGGGCGCGATCTGACTGCGCGGCCCCGAGGGGTTATGGTGATTGACCTTTTTGGTCTTAATGAGAATGATCTGCGTATAAAATTTCCTACGGTGTATCAATGGGTCTTGGAACGAGTGAAGCCAGAGAGGGATCAGAATAATAGAAAAGGTTACAGGGAGAAATGGTGGATATTTGGTGAGGCACGGGGCGAAATGCGTCCGGCATTATCGGGCATGCAAAGATATATTGCTACAGTTGAAACCTCCAAACATCGTTTCTTTGTGCTTCTCGATAATACAATTATGCCGGATAACATGTTGGTGAACATAGCCCTGGATGACGCCTATGTCCTTGGCGTTCTTAGCAGTCGGCTTCATGTATGTTGGGCCTTAGCAACAGGAGGTATATTGGGGCCAACACCGCGCTATAACAAAACCCGCTGTTTCGAGACCTTCCCATTCCCTGTCGCGACTGAAACGCAGAAAGTGCGAATCCGGGACTTGGCCGAACAACTTGATGCCCACCGTAAGCGCCAGCAAGCCGAACACCAGGATCTCACCATGACCGGCATGTACAATGTACTCGAAAAACTCCGTGATAATACTCCGCTAACCACCGCCGAACGCAAGATCCACGAGCAAGGCCTGGTCTCGGTTCTCAAGCAACTCCACGACGATCTTGATGCCGCAGTATTTGACGCCTATGGCTGGCCCGCCACCCTCACCGATCAGCAGATCTTAGAAAAGCTGGTGGCCCTCAATGTTGAACGCGCCACCGAAGAAGCCAAAGGCACCATCCGTTGGTTACGTCCCGAATACCAATGCCGCGGCGAGAAAGCGCAGCAGACTGAATTAGCCGTAGGCCATTCTTCCCCGAAGGTGGCAACGGTAGATAAGAAGACGTCAAAGCCGAAACCCCTTGCCTGGCCCAAAGACCTGTCTGAACAAGTCCGTCTCCTCCGCGAACTCCTCGCCACCCAGTCCGCCCCCGTCACTGCCAAAACCCTTGCAAAATTCTTCACCCGCGCCCGGGTGGAGAAGATTGAAGAACTGCTGCAGGCCCTAGTCACGTTGGGGCAGGCAAGGGTGGTGGGTGAGGGGAAGTATTTGGCGGGGTGATGATTTTGTTATTAACTTATTTAATAGTTAAATGTTATTTATATACTTATCATTGTATAACAAAAAGCTTGCTCGGTCTTTCCGCAAAGCATACCATTATGTGCGGTAAAAGTGGCTGTTGTGATCTGAATCAGTTGGAAATATGAGATCACGTGGTGTGCGGTGGGAAAACAGGTTAGCGCGAATTCAATCATGAGAAATGCGGGAACAATGAAGCTGAAGAATGAACTCCAGAACTATGGCCTTACCAGCCATAGCATCAGGATATTTGGTGATTCTGCATCCCCCGAAATGCTGGACTATCTGGACTTGGTTGAACCGCGCAAAATTGGTGGCACGCAGGAGCTGTTCCCGAATGGTGTGGCGGAGAGTCAGGGGCACCCCCTGCTGTTTTTCGTCAACGAAAGTCGGCTTTCACAAACTCCCGGCGAAAAGGATGAGAAGTTGGGTCATCTTCGACGCATGCTTGCGTGCCGTGGCGACCGCGCATATCTCGCTCGTGTTCGTCCTGGTGAACTCCTGGTCACTGCTGTTAGCCTCTCTGACCGTCCTCCTGAATGGAAGCTTTATCGCGCTGGCACGGGTGAGGCACTGACGTTTTTCTCCCGGCTGGCGCTGGGCAACTTCGATGGCGAGGGTGAACCGGATGACGCGGATTTTGTTTTCAAGGAGATGTTTACCCTCCTCGATCAGGGCGCCGATCGGCTTGCCCGCATTCTGGGCCGGGCCAACGTCTTGTCGCTCATAGGTCGTGCGTTGTTCTTTCGTTTTCTTTGCGACCGACATATCGTTACTGAGCGCGACGTCAATTGCATAGCTCCGAAGGCAAATGGACTATTGGCGTGTTTTGATAATGCCGAGAACGCGTACGCCACTAGCCAATGGTTAGACCGCACATTTAATGGCGACTTCTTGCCACTCAAAGATGGCGGGAATCAATCCTTCTTCAATAGCATTGCGGAACGGTACAGAATAGCGTTTAGCCATCTCAGCGCCATTGTTCGTGGATTGGAACCGGTGGGAGCTGAGGACTACCAGACTAAGATGAAGTTCAAGTGGAGCGATTTCGATTTCGCTCACATTCCCGTAGGACTACTGAGTCAAGTATACGAAGCATTTTGTTGGAAATGGGAACATCGCAGCGCGAAGGAAACAAGTGTCCACTACACACCTCGGAGGATTGCTGCCACACTGGTAGACGAGGCTTTCGATGGTCTGTCAAAGGCGCATATGGCACGTATGCTCGATCCTGCCTGTGGTGCGGGCGTGTTCTTAGTGCTGGCCTTCCGTCGCCTCTATCGCGAACGATGGATTTCGACAGGCCAACGTCCCGACACCAAGGCGATCCGTGTAATTCTGGAAAAACAGCTTTGTGGATTCGATATTAGCGACTCTGCCTTGAGACTCTCTGCTCTTAGCCTCTACCTCACGGCCATCGAACTGGATCCAGAGCCGATTCCACCGGAGAAGTTGCGGTTCAAAGTACTGAACGACCTTGTGCTGTTTAACCACCGCCGCCCGGAAATTGATCCGGATGATGGGCCAGCCATCGGTAGTCTTGGGAAGCATATCGGTACCCAATTCGACGGGCAGTTCGATCTTGTGCTCAGTAATCCGCCATGGACCAGCCTCCCGAAGCAGGAGAAAAAGCTGGCAGCCGAACTTACTCTTGTCAGTCGGGAAGTCATTGAGCGAAAGGGAAATACCGAACTCGCACACGATTACCAGAACCCGGATTTCGCACCAGATTTACCATTTCTTTGGAGATCCACTGAGTGGTGCAAGGCAGGCGGGCGCATTGCAATGGCACTTCCGGCACGTATTTTGCTCAAGCAGGAAGACATTCCGCGCCGAGCCCGCGAGACGATGTTCCAACTCATCGAAGTGACGGGGATCATCAATGGCTCCAACCTTTCCGATACTGAGGTTTGGCCGAAGATGGGGCAGCCGTTCCTGCTCTTCTTTGCGCGCAACCAACGGCCCCAAGGCAGTACTGTTATCCAACTTATCACACCCTTCTGCGATACAGTTCTAAATCGGAAAGGAGAAGTTCGGATCGATTCAAAATCAATGCACCCAGTTGAAATTCGTGCCACATTCGATGAGCCGTGGATCTGGAAGGCCCTCGCGATCGGCACATTGTGTGATATTGAAGTGACTCGCAAGATGAAATCTGCGGTCGGCAAACCACTCGACCTCTACTGGAAAAAAGAATTAAAATTGGCAAGCGGCAAGGGGTACCAAGTCGTTGAGGCGGGAACACAGAGGCCAGCCTTTTTCCTTGAGGGGCTTCCCAACTTGGATTCCACAGATACATTTAGGTTCCTTGTGCAGCCCGAACATCTCCTGAAATTTAAGCGCAAGACGGTCTGCTGGCCTCGTAATGAGGCAATCTACAAAGCCCCTTTGACTTTAGTTAAGGAAGCACCCGGAATTGATCGAACTCACGGTTGGGCACTTTTAAGCCACGATGATATTGGTTACAATGAAAGCTTTTGTGGTTACTCCGCTGCAGGCCACCCTGAAGGAGAATTGTTGGCCTGCTATCTTCACTTGTTTGTTCACAGCCTCCCCTGGATCCACTACGTACTAATGACCAGTGCCAAGTTTGGAGCTGAACGTCGTCGCTTTTATAAGGCTGATTTGGACGAATGCCCCATTGTTCCGTTGGATAAACTAACTACGGAGCAGAAACACACTATTCGCATCTTATCCAGGCGATTGATTACTGAAAACATGAATGTTTTCAGTGACATTGATGCGTTTTTTGCGGCGCTGTACGGGTTAGACACTTTTGATCTGGAGGTTGTGCGGGATACGCTTGACGTGTGCCTTCCTTACGATGAATCACGTGAGCGGGCGTGTCGCGTCCCAACAGGCTCAGAGCGCGAGACTTTCCGGCGACGACTGGAGTCTATACTCCGACCTTTTTTCAAAGTGCTTGGCAAAGAACCACAAGTCGTTCTATGGAAGCCGGACGACCAATTTCTCCAGCAGAAGGCTCCCTTCGGCATCATGCTGATTTACGAGCAGGGAAGTTCCTCCGCAGAGCCTGATACCTTTTTCCGTGACGTAATCCTCCAGATGGCAGATGACACAGGCACAACACGCATCATCCAGCGAATCGAGGGTGGCTTGCTGGTCGGCATCCTTAGCCAGTATCGTTATTGGACATCAAGCCGCGCACGACTTCTTGGGGCTGAACTCGTTCGTCAGCATATCAGCGTTTTCGAGGAGTAAAGCATGGCGTATGGATTCTATGAAAAGAGCCTTGATGGTGTCGAATTGCCGCACCCGCCGATTTCGTTGCCCATTTTTCGCATCGTTGAAAAAGCCTTTCGTGTCGCATGGGCGCGGATGCAGGCTCATCCGCGCCCCGGTTTCGACCTACTTCACGCGACCGAGGATATTGTCACCCATGAACTCTACGAGTGGCTTTATGACGAGGTTTTCAACAAAGATGTCGTGGATGGTTTTGATCGTCAAATATTCACTGTTGTTGCCCGTGAGGCGAAATTACGGAATTACGATGGGGCGAAACTTGACAAAATGCCAGATATTATCATCGGGCTTGTAGGGCGAAGTTCGTTTAAACCATCTCAAGATTGGCTTTTCATCGAATGTAAGCCCGTTGACGGCAACCATTCAGTCGGAGTCCACTACTGTGACAAGGGTATCATTCGGTTTGTGTGTGGTGAATACGCTTGGGCAATGACGAGCGCGCTGATGATCGGCTACGCTCGCAGTGGCTACACCATCCAATCCAAGTTGAAAGATGCGCTGAAGTTAAGACCTTTACTCTTCACCGTTGACATGCCCCGTCCGTGTCGGCGATCCAAGAACGGACGCAACGGGGAAGCCGTTTATGTTAGTCGGCACTCGCGAAAGTTTCGCTACGTGGAGACTGGAAAACAAGCGCCCGACATCGCGATTCGCCATCTTTGGTTGGGACGGCCTTGATCAAAAGTGACTCGAAGGTTCAGTACTTGCACAGATGACATGTGAGCGAATGTTGTCTATACTTAACCACGTGGTCAATGATGCTCCTGGTTTTTGGAGGGTCCTGGGATGAAAACGAATAAAGTTGTATGCAATTACGCCATTGTACGGTTCCTCCCGTATCCTGAAACTGAAGAATTCGTAAATCTTGGTGTAGTGGTTGCTTGTCCCTCACAACAGTACTTTGACTTTCGCCTTGAAACCATAAAGCGGGATCGCGTGACCGGCTTTTTCCCTGAACTGAACGATGATGTTTTGATCAAAGGGCGGCGATTCTTTCAGGTCGAACTTGAGCGAGTTCGTGAGTGTTTAAAAGCGAAAGCTGGAAAACAAGCCGAATTTGCGTTTAGTAATGCAGAATTCAGTCGCCTTTTTCGCGAAGTCGTGAAGCCGCGCGAGTCTTTGTTTCGATACAGCTCTATTGGAATACGCCTGGCAGATAGTCCGAGTGAGGCTCTAAAATATTTGTATGACCACTATGTTGAGCGGATGTTTGCCAAGCAGCCTGAATATCAGGAAGTTGAAATGGTCCGCCGGTTGCGTCAAACATTGCTGGCGGCTCGCATACGGGGGTTCAAGGCGGGACACATCGGCAATGAAATGTATGAGGTTCCGTTTCCTTTGTTACGACGGACGAAGGAGGATGAACATAACTTTCGTGCCATAAAACCATTGGATTTGGATAAGGACAAGCCCACTGCCATTACGGTGCATGGTGATGATTGGCTAGCCAAACTCGGCCATTTGAAAGAAATGCAGTACGACGCTGGACGTATGCTTTTTGCGGTACATATGCCGAAAGGCGATGCAAAGAAATGTCAGGCCGCGGAAGAGATTTGTCGAAAGTTCGAAGCCAGTGGTGCCCTTGTGGCGCCTTCCGATTCTATAGAAGAAATCACTTCATTTGCTCAGGCCATTTGAACGCGGAATGACGAAGTGTCGAGCAAAACCTGCGTAAAAACGAGGTGACTGTTAGCCGTCGCGCGGTGTGCAGATTCGACCTCCCGAACTTTGGACTTTGGACCCGTGACTTTTGACATCTTTTTTCTCACCAATCCGTCGGCTTATAGTCCTTCAGGAATTTCCCCCAGACGTGATTGCCGGTGTTAAAGCCGTCGATAATGGGGTCCACAATCCGGGCGGCGCCATCGACGATATCCAGGGGTGGATGGAAGCGGTGCATTTTGGTCTTCATCTCTGCCAGTTCGATGGGGTCTTCGTCGGTCACCCAGCCGGTATCCACAGCATTCATGTGAATCCCGTCGTTGAAATAATCGGTGGCAGAAGTCCGGGTCATCATATTCAAGGCCGCCTTTGCCATATTCGTGTGGGGATGGCGCGTGGTCTTGAGCTTGCGGTAGAACTGGCCCTCCATCGCCGAAACGTTGACAATGTGTTTGTCGCGTTCCGGGGTGCGGAGCATCAATGGCTTGAGGCGCGCGTTCAGCAGGAAGGGGGCCACGGCATTAACGAGATGGACTTCGAGCAATTCAACTGCCGGTACATCCGCCATCAACATCCGCCAGGAATTGGTGGTGCGTAGATCCACCTGCTGCAGATCCTGATCAAGTCGGCCTTCCGGGAAGAGTGACTTCTGGGCAGCAAGTTCATCGGGGAGCAGGGGGATTTGAGATAATTCAGCGGCATGGGTCATGCCGACAACTTCAGCCATCCGCTTCTGGGCCACTACAGCATCGCCTTCAGGCAGCAGGTGGTAGCCGCGAAGTCCCTCATAGGCACCAAGGAGACGTCGCGCCTGCTCCGGCATATCATTGAGGGAGGCGGTTTCCTGCGCCATCATGTGCTGATAGAAATCAGGAGGACGCCGGACCGTCTGGCAGGCGTTATTGATGATGAAGTCAAGACGGGGCAGGGTGGCCAGCAAATGACGGCAGAACGCCTCGACACTGGGTGTATGTCGAAAATCCAGGCCGAAGATTTCCAGGCGATGGGCCCAATCCGAAAAGTCGGGCTCAGCGGCATAACGTGTGGCGGAATCACGAGGGAAGCGAGTGCAGACAATCAGATGGGCTCCGGCGCGCAATAACTTAATCCCTGCCTGATAGCCGATCTTCACGCGCCCACCGGTCAGCAGGGCCACCCGGCCGCTTAAATTGGCCGACTCGGTGCGCTTATGGAAATTCAGCTTGGAGCAGGCGGGGCAGAGATGATCGTAGAAATGGTGGATGGAGGTGTAATTCTGTTTACAGGTGTAGCAATTCCGGGGTTCCAGCACATCGCGGAATTCAGGATCATTCTCGACTTCTGTTTGCTCAAAGTTGGCCGGAGGCAGAATGTTGGGGGTGGTAAAGACCGGTTTCTGCCGAAGTTTTCGGATGCCGGTATCGGCCAGTTTGGCCTGGTCGCGGGCGATCAATTCGGCCTTACGGCGCCGTTCCGTGGCACGGACCAGACGCCGGCGTTCAAACATGTCGGGGCAGTAAACATCGCCAGCGGCTGAAATCAGATGTTTGCGATCTTCGAGAGATAGTGAGGCTAATAACGCCCGGTTCCCGGCGACTTGTTTTAGGAGTTCAGTAGCCGCCTTTAATTCTTCGATGGAGATTTCCTGTTTCTGACACATATTTATACATAATAGTCTTCAGAACAGCTGAGGTCAATGCGTTGACAACTCAAGACTCGACACGGACTGAATTCTGCGTAAACATTGGATAAGAAATTCGATTTAGTTCCGACAATTGCGGAATAGCCATCTTGGCCGGGGAAAAGCTTTAATGAAGATAACGGCTCGGAATAATATACAGAGACTGAGCCTCGCGAGCCTCTGCGCGGTTTGCCAGTGGATTGCAACTGTGACATATGCCGGAAATATGGAAGGGCCATGGTCAGTCAATTCACAATTTCCCGTGCCCGTTACACATATGTCTGTGTCACCAATGGTGTCCGTTAAAGACGTGCCAGACGAGATGGGTCGCTCCTGTTCTTATACTTGGCTAAAGATTTATCAGAACTATTTTTCGGTTGTGTTGACGTCCCATTGTCCCATGTATCCCTCATGCTCAAACTATAGTATCCAGGCCATTCGTCGATACGGTTCGCTCAAAGGGATTATGATGACGGCGGACAGATTGATTCATGAATCAACCGAAATGAGAGAGGCGCCTGTAATCCAGATTGGGGGACGTGCGCTTAGTTTTGATCCGGCAGAATATAAAAGGTGAAAATGACTTCTATGATAAAACTGGGATGGGTGTGGCTGTTGGTGCTGGGTGCAGGGTTGGCTGGGGCCGCAGTGCCTTCGGATTCAAATCCGGTCATGGCGTTTGCGGATGATCTGTTCAGCAGAGGGGACTATTATCGGGCGATAACTGAATATGAACGTTACGTTTTTCAGAATCCAGAGGCACCTCAGGCCGGGCGCGCCCGCTTGCAGGTGGGAATGTGTTATTATCGGGGTGAGAAATGGGAAGCGGCGCGTGATCAGTTTCTTAAGCTGAAAGAGTGGTATGGGGACAGACCAGAGGGGCGGGATGCCTGGTTGATGCTGGCCAAGACGTTTTACCGACTGGAAAAATATACGATGGCCGAAGGACTGATTGAGGAATTTATTCAAAAATTCCCGGATGATAATCGCATCGGAGATGCGCTAATTATGAAAGGTATTTGTTTGGCCCGGTTCGGAAGTAGAGAGTGGGCCCGCGAGTCGTTCCGTAGTGTACCCACCAATTCAGTCCGATTCGCAGATGTTGAGGCACTTGTGGGGTTGGCAGGGCGGCTTGATGATGTCCCGCAAAAATCACCAGGCTTGGCGGCGGGCTTGTCGGCATTGTTGCCAGGAGCGGGGCAGCTTTATGTGGAAAGGCCAAGGGATGCCACGGTTTCCTTTTTAATTAACGGGGTGACGATTGCGGGGATGCTGGCGGCATTTAATAATCATGAAGAAGTAGTGGGGTGTGTTTTTGCAATGGTGGAAACAAGTTGGTATTTCGGCAATATTTACAACGCTTCAAGTGGCGCATATAAATTCAACTCCAGGCAACGCAGTTCCTTGTTTGATCAACTGGAAGTAAATTGTGGCTTGCTGAAAGATGCACAAAGTGGTGACATGCTCCCCGGAGTGGGCATCAAATTGAAGTTTTGATGGTAGGTGGTACAAAAAAAGAAGAGAAAGGAAAAAAATGAAAAAGTGGCTATCGTTATTAGGTTGTGTAGCAGTGGGATTGGGTATGACAGGTTGTGCCGGATTGATGTCTGCACCTCCCTCTGGTGTGTCGCCTGGCGGGCTGTTTTCGGATGTAAATTATCCCTCCTATAGAGAAAGTCAAACCCAGTTTACATTTGCCCGTGAAGATTTTGTAATCCTGGGTCCCGTGACGGCCACCTCCGAAAGTTCATGCATTTTAGGTTTGATTGCCCAGGGTGATAATGGGTTTGGAAACTTGACGCGGGCGGCTAAGGCAAAGTATCCGGACTGTGACGGCGTCATCAATGTGCAATGGGACACGCAGTGGAATCTGATTTGTATGGGTTTAATGTCAAAGGTTACCGCTCAAGTTGAAGGTACCGCGATTAAGATCAAGCGTTAACAACTCTGGACGGGATATAATCATGAGGCCTTATGCGGGTATTATGGTTGCGTTCATCGCGACCTTCTTTTTGGCGGGATGTGTCAGCCCTCCCATGGGCATCCCGCCTTCAGGGGTGTCGCCCGGGTTCTTGTTCTCTGATGTTAATTATCCGACTCAGCGGGATTCCATCACGAAGTTCAAGGTTAACCGGAACGACATAGTGATCCTTGGTCCAGTGACTGCAAAGGGTGAAAGTCAGTGTATTCTGGCGTTATGGGCTAAAGGGGATAATGGATACGGGAACCTAATGAAGGCTGCGAAAGGGGCTTATCCGAATGCCGATGGCGTGGTTGATGTTCAATGGGATACCAAGTACAGCAACCTGTGCATTCCTTGTTGCTATGTGTTAGTGCCTATTATGTTTAAGGCTACGTCAACAGGCGAAGGTCAGGCATTCATGTTTAAGAAGTAATTCAAAATAAAGTAAAAAAAGAAGGCCGGGAAAAGTCCCGGCCTTCTTTTTTGCAGATGTGCGCTGGATGTTTTACTTGGAGGGGGCCGACCAGAAATCAAGGCGCAACCCTTCGTCCGTGTTGCCGTTTACGGCATCCATAATGGAACTCAATTGAAAAAGACAGCAGATATGCCCAACTACACATTCCACAATGGGGAAGCTGCCTTTCCAACCACGATTATACCACTCGCCACAGCCAGGCATCACGGCCGATAGAATGGCTGCTCCGCCCGCGTCGGCTGCTTTTGCGGTGGGAACCGCGCCCATCAACACCATCCCGATTACCAAACCTGCGATAATTTTCTTCATATTCGAGCTCTCCTTATTAGTCATTTCTTTTCCTGCTAGCAAATCAACATCAGGCCTTCGTGCTTTGGCGAGGGCATAACCTAGATTCTTTAAGATACACCGGTATTATTGCGCCACTTTGGTAAACGTCAAGGATACAATGTCTTTCACTTTTCCGAATCTCAGCGTGTTTCCAGGGTGACGTGAGCGGGGGGGGTGAATTGAAATAGACTATTTGTAAGGGGGGTGTTGATGGTGATATCACGAATAATGGTGGTGGCTGCAACAAACCCCTGGTCGGTCAGGTAGCGAGTATTCAATAATTGCGGATACCAGAATCCAGTGCTGGCTTCGACGAACTTAGAGGCCTCGGAGTGGAGCAGGAGGTCGTTAGCGGATGTGTAGATGTCGGTTGTCAGCAAAACCTTTTGCTCGCGGTCAAGTTCAAGCAAGAATTTAGGGTTGTTGCCGGTAATGCGATAAATATTCGGCGTTGCGGAAGGGGTCGTGACTGAGGTTGTCCGTGAGACCATCTCTTGAAAATTGGCGGGGTTGATGCCATCAAGGGAAATCCGCGCGAGGGTTTGCTTGATAGTGGTTTGGCGAACCGTATCCGACATCTTGGTCAGGTCAGTACGCAGAGCTCGGCGTAGAGCCGGAATATATTCATATAAGGCGTTTGTGGTCAGAATGAGGTGCCGTTCAGTGGGATATTGATAGTCCACCCTCACAAAACCGGGGGCCGTATACGCGAAAAACCAGCGTTCTTTTGAGGATTGTCGCCGCCCCTCGATCGTACGTTCGGCCGTGTAAGACAAAGTGTGAATATCGGAGAAATGCTGGGAAAGGACCTCCATCATTGCCTGTGCTTCAGACCGTACCACATCGCTGGTATTGGCTGAAGAAATGCTCAGTGAAAACGCAAATAATATGATAAGAAATGATAGAGTGACTTTCATGAAGTGGCATAAATAGCACAAAATCTTTCGAATGTCAGTACTCGTATGTTAATTTGGAAATCCAGATCGAGATATAAGGTGTTTGAATATTATGAAATTACGGAAAATATTGTTAACCGGGATGACCGCCATGACGTGGATGATGCCTCCCAGTCATGCTGAAGAGATTTCAACTAACGGGCCACCGGCATTAAATGGGCTTCCGAAATGGGAGGTGGGGGTGTTTGGAATGGCGTCACGGGTCCCGCTTTATCGCGGATCAGATGAATATCGGTGGTATGCCTTTCCGATCCCTTATTTTGTCTATCGAGGGGACTATATTCAGGCGGATAAAGACGGTGTTCGGGGCATGTTTTATAAGGGGGTCCGCTTTGAGGTTGAGCTGTCCATGAGCGGAAATCCGCCTGTGAATGATCGGGGCGGCGTTCGGGCGGGTATGCCGGAGTTGGACCCGCTTATCGAAATGGGGCCTGCGGCCAGATTGTTCTTATATAAGGGCGAAAAGGTAAAGGCGATGTACCTCGAGGCGGCGGCCCGCGGTGTGTTCTCCGTGGATATGGACGACCTGAGCCCCGGCTATGAGGGTCTGCGAGGTAGCTTGAGCATGGTACTGGCTGGCATCAAGCCACACCCAAAATCGCCCTGGGGGGCTGGCTTGAAGACCGGCTTGGAATTTTCAGATCAGGATTACAATGGGTATTTCTACAATGTGGATGAGGCCTATGTCACCCCCGACCGACCTTATTATCAGAGTGAGGGTGGGTATGGGGGAGTTGCCGTTTCCGGGTGGTTATCCCGTCGGCTTTTTGATGGCGTGTCAGTGGCGATGTATGCCCGGCTTGATAATGTGGGCGGAGCTGTCTATGAGGACAGTCCTTTGGTAAGGGCGCGCAACAGCTATATGGTCGGCGCAGGGTTCACCTGGAAAATCGCCCAATCGAAAAATCAGGTTCAGTTTAAATCCGGGAAGTAACTCTGCCACTACGAAACACGCGAAATATACGAAAGGGATTGTTTATGAGAAGCAGTCAGGTTGTGGGGGCGATGTGCGTTTGGGTGCTGCTGGTGGTGGCATGCGTCTATGCAGACCCTGTGGAGCAGGGTGCACTCACGCAGAGGGAGCGAAACCTCGCCCGTGTCCGCGCGATTGATGGTGAGCGGATGAAAACGTATGGCGGGAAGGGCAATTTCCTGTTGAGTCCCGGGCTTTTGGCAGACAAAACCGGGCGTGTTGTCCGAGTGGCGGCCGAATCACTTCGGCTTTCAGCAGGTAGCCCGGTGGAATTTCCGCTGATTACGGCAAATAGCGGTAAAGATTACGAGGCGCATTCTGTCTCCTTTGCTTCGGCGATGGATATTCATAACGCTCTTAAGTTCATTGGGTTAACGCCGGGGCATGGGGTCGATGGGGCCAATCTCCAGTTTTGGCCTCGTGGGGATCGGGTGGCGGTCACCTTTCATTATCAGGATCCGGCGTCCACAAATTGGATTCATGTTCCCGCCGGACGGTTGACCCTTGATACCCGGACGGGGAAGTCGCTTCCAGAGAATGGATTTGTTTTCACAGGTTCCGAATGGTTTGAAGCGACAGAACCGACGACGACAAAGGTTTATTCGGCTGATGCCTTCACTCCGAATTGCATCGTGTCGCATTACAACGAGCGGACGACCGTGCTGGACGTGCCCCGTCGTGACAGCCAAAATGCAGTCTATTCCTATCAAGTACCCAATCCGGAATTTTTGCTCCCCTCCAATCAGTTGATTGAGGTCATGTTTGAGCCTTACTTCAAGGATAGGCTCCCTCATATTTCGGATTTTACATTGAATGTTGTCCCGGGAACCTCTACCGGGATGGCCGATCTCGCCTATAGCTTGATGGATCAAGCGGGGCAGCCTGTTAATACCAATCTTTCTTTCAGTGGATTTCTTGCCGCTTTGGAGCGTTTCTCCGGAGCCGATCAGGACGTGTATGTGACTTTCAGGCCTGATGATGCTCTGCCGATGGTGGACTTGCAGAAAGCTGCGCGTTTACTGGATACGCTGGATACAGAACGCGGCATCCGGGTCGAGGCGCCTCCGAAAGGGCATCCCTATTTCCGGACTTTTCTTCCCAACGAAAAACATCGTAAGCGGGAGGATCGTCCTTCCGTTGCGTCAGAGTTATTGTTGGAGGCTGGTGGGGGCGGGATAACGGGAACGCTGGTGCTGGTGGGTATGGACTGGAAAGGGGACGATTCGGCGCCCACGTTCAGTGAGACTCGTATTCCGATTTCTCGCGCTGATCAGTTAATTCCGGCGATGACATCAAAAGAAGATGCGCCGGCGGTGATCCTGATATTTGTTCCGCCCGCCATGAAGTACGGGGCTTTTCGTGAATTTATCGCGCCCCTGCTTCAGCGCAAAACAATCCTCTATGTGTTTGTTCAGAAACCATCAATTGACAGTCAATCCCCGCGCCTGTAACTTTAACGCGTTTTTAATTTTGCCTCAGGGGAAGGGTTGATTTTTTATGCGCTACCGAATACGTACGTCACGACTGGTTGTCTGGCCGCTTGCTGTGGGGATCATTCTTGCGGGTTCCCTTTGGGAAGCGCAGGTTGCCTTTCGTGGTTTGTTGCTCCTGATCGGATGTGTGTTTGTGAGTATCGCCGCCATCGGCCGGTTATGGTGCTCCCAATACATTTGTGCCTATAAGACGAAGCACCTCGTCACCAGCGGGCCTTATTCGTTAACGAGAAATCCCCTGTACGTTTTCAGTTCCATCGGGGCGGTCGGGTTGGGATTTGCCACCGAGACGCTTGCCATTCCCTTTGTATTAGCGCTCATGTTCGCGTTGTTCTATCCGAAAGTCATTCGGGACGAGGAGGCTAAGTTGGCCGCGTTGCACGGGGAGCCCTTCAAGGCTTACATGGCCCGCGTTCCCCGGTTCTGGCCTCGCAGCCTGAAGATCGTCGAACCTGAAGAATATATCGTTTCGCCCGTCAAGTTCCGGCATGCGTTGATGGATGCAATCTGGTTCATGTGGATTCTGGGAATCATCCAGATGGCTGAGGCGTTGCGCAGGGCCGGCATCTTGCCGACACTTGTGAAACTCTATTGAGCGGTTGGCGCAGAGAGGCATTCCGGCCTGACGAGATAGTATTCCTGGCGGCGCGAGGACCACACCGCATCCTTTTTGTGAGTTGTCAGGAGTGATCTGAAATCCTTTACACGCCAGCCGCCGACCCCGTGCGCTTGCCCCACAATCATCCCTTTGCCCCGCTTCCCTTCCTCGAAATCTTGTTTAGGACAAACCAGAAGGGGAAACTTGGCAATCTCTTCCTGAGTGGATGTTTCAGGTAGAGCGGAGGGGCTCACCCGGCCCCCGGAGAGAACCCGCACTTGGCTCTCGTAATTCAAGGAGACCCCTATCATGGCAACGGGTGTGCCAGCGGGGTAGAGTGCCAATATCTTCCGGGTAATTTCCGGGGCGGCTGAAACAAAGAAATGGGGGCGCACCCCGATGTCCCAGATCGTAGAACATACCATTATAAGAACTCCGAAGCCTGCCATAACAAAGGGTGGCGTCCATCTTGAAAAACGGGTTATCAGAAATAACGAAAGACTGGAAATAATCACGCCAACTGCCAGTAAGCCGAAATGGATGAGGCATCCCCCGATCAGCAGCACGATGCCAAGTGCGAATATAGCCCAGCAGAACGAGAGGAAAGCGAGTTTCAGTTTCGGCCTGGTAGCCCGGTTACGGAAGCCTGCACATAGAAGCATGGAAACGAGGATGGCGAGATGGGGGTACGCGGGCAAAAAGTATCGCGTTCTTTGGATATTTCCAAAAATAAAAATTACATATAGAAACAGGAGCCATGCGGACATGAATAGGATTTCGCGGCGACACTTCTGA
>JBAWZF010000021.1 GCA_037143175.1 bacterium | reverse complement strand
CGCTGCCCTGTCACGGCAGAGGTCGCGGGTTCGAGCCCCGTCGTCCCCGCCAGTTTTGTTGAGACCTGTTCCAGCAAAACAACTCCCCCGGTTTCTGCATCCTTGCCCTCGCGCGGTGCTTTTGCTTTGATCTACGTAATTCCAAGATAGGAGTGACCGGATGTTCAAAATTGATGATTTCCTGAGACTTGCTGTAGAAATGCATGCATCTGACATTCATTTGAAAGTCGGACAATCCCCTTTCATCCGACTTCATAGCGAACTTACGCCCGCAGACCTTCCTGCCCTGACCCCCGATCATCTTCATAAAACCATCCAGCATATTTTGCCTGCCCATCTCGTGACCGATTTTTCAGAACAGCATGAGGCTGATTTTTCCTATTTTGTTGAAGGGGCCGGACGTTTTCGCGTCAATGCGTTTATGAGTCAAGGCCAGCCCGCGCTCGCTTTCCGCCACGTCAAAACCAAAGTTCCCACCGTGGATGACCTCAATCTTCCGCAATCCATCAAGCAAATTTCCGCCTCGCAACGCGGGATTATCATCGTCAGCGGGGCCACCGGCAGCGGAAAATCCACGACACTGGCCAGCATGTTGAATCACATGAATGAAACGGAAAATCTCCGGATCATCACCATTGAGGATCCTATTGAATATCTGTTTGAAGACAAGAAATGCGTCATTTCTCAACGCGAAGTAGGACTGGATACATTAAGTTTCGAGGCCGCCCTCAAACACATTCTGCGACAGGATCCGGATGTGATTATCATCGGAGAAATGCGCGACCAGACCACCTTCCGTACCGCTCTTTCTGCCGCAGAGACCGGACATCTGGTGTTAACGACGCTTCACTCGGGAAACGCCTCTATTGCGGTTCAACGGCTGCTTGAATTTTTTCCTGCGAATGAGTGGGATCAAATCCGTCTGAATCTTGCCAGCAACCTTCAGGCGGTTATCTGTCAGCGGCTGCTTAAAGGCGCCCAGGGAGGCGTCATCCCCGCAGTGGAAATCCTGATCAACACACCCACCGTGCGGAAACTTCTGGAAAAGAACAAACTGGACGTCCTGCCCGCAGCCATCGAAACCGGGGCAGATGACGGCATGCAGACCTTCAACCAATCCATCTATAACCTCATCAAGAACGGCATGATCACCCAGGAGGAAGGCATGATGTATGCCACCAATCCCCAGGCCTTGCGCATGAATCTGCAGGGGATTTTCCTGGATGAGGGCCGCCGTATTCTTTCAACGATTTAATCATGAACGACACCTCACCACATGAAGGAGCCTTCGGGATTCCCAAAGGAATCACCGAAATCGTATTGTTGGCCGGCAAAGGCGATTACCCGCTGTTATTGGCCCAATCGGCACGCGCCCAGGGCGTTCGCCGCATCACGGCCATCGCTTTCCGCCATGAAACGGATCGGGCCATTACCCGTTATGTCGATGATGTAAAGTGGATCTATCTGGGCCAGTTCGGCGCCGTCCTGGGCGCCTTGGACAGCTGGGGTATCAAGCATGCCGTCATGGTGGGCCAAATCACACCCACCCACTTGTTCAGCCTGCGATTCGACCGCATGACATTTGACCTCTTAAAAAACCTCAAACAGCGCAACGCCCACACCATCTACGGGGCGGCCTGTGATGCATTGACTCAACACGGCGTCACCCTGGTTCCGGCCCACCTGTTTATGGAAGCCGCCATGCCGG
Source organism: bacterium (assembly GCA_037143175.1). Classification (NCBI taxonomy): domain Bacteria; species bacterium. The sequence continues at coordinate 43,653 of JBAWZF010000021.1, read as the reverse complement.
AGGCCGGCCTGATCGGCGGGCGGGCACCGACCGACGCGGAAATGATGGACATCCTGTTCGGCCTGAATGTGGCTAAAATCACCAGCAGTATTGAAATCGGGCAGACCGTGGCGGTCAAAGAAGGTACCATCCTTGCCGTTGAGGCTTATGAAGGCACGGATGAGACCATCCTGCGCGCCGGCCGCGTGGGCAAGGGCGGCGCCGTTGTGGTTAAGGTGGCGAAGAAAGGCCACGATATGCGTTTTGATATTCCCGTGGTCGGCATGCGCACCATGAAAATTATCAAAAAAAGTAAAACCCAAGTGCTTGCCGTTGAAGCCAAACGCACCATCCTCCTTGAACGGGAGAAATTGATCAAAGAGGCCAACCGGCTGGGAATCTGCTTTATCGCCATGAACACCGAGGACTCGCTTCAAGGCCGCTCATGACGAAACCCCGTTCCATCATGATCCTTGCCGGCGAGATTTCTGGAGACATGCATGCTGCCGGTTTGGTCCGTGCGCTTCGCCAAGCCGATCCCTCCCTCACCTTTTTCGGTATCGGCGGCCCCTTGATGAGGGAGGCTGGCGTCGAAACGTATTACGATGTCAAAGACCTGGCGGTCATGGGAATCGTCGAAGTGCTAAAACGCATTGTCTTTTTCCGCAAGGTATTCCGCCATATGGAGCGGGAGGCATGCGAAAAACGGCCAGATGCCGTTATTCTGGTCGACTACCCCGGCTTCAATCTGAGATTTGCATCCAGTGCCCATGCCATGGGGTTGAAAACCATTTACTATATCTGCCCCCAAGTCTGGGCATGGAAACAAGGACGGATCCCGACCATGGTTGCCGTCCTCGATCGGTTGATGGCGATTTTCCCCTTTGAACCGAAAGTATTTGAGGGAACAAGCCTGAAAGTGGACTTTGTCGGCCATCCCCTAATCGATGAAATTCGCGAGGCAATGCACACCCCCATGGCACCACTCCCCTGGGACGGAGAACCGCAGATTGGTATGCTCCCCGGGAGTCGCCATAACGAGATCGACCGGCTTCTCCCACCCATGCTTGGGGCCGCGCGTCTGATTGAACAACAATTTCCAACAGCCTCGTTTGTCATCCCTACCCCCTCGGATGAAATATCTGAACATGTCCGCCGTGTCATAGCACGCTTCCCCAATGGCCCCAGCCGACTTCAAATCATACGGGGTGAAGCCAGACAGGTCTTCCGTCAAAGCCGGGCCGCCTTGGTCAAATCAGGTACCGCGACGATGGAGGCGGCCCTCGTGGGATGTCCTGCCGTCATCACCTATGCTGTAGCTCCCCTGACCTATTGGATCGCCATTAGAATTATTAAGGTCAAGGTCAAGTTCGCTGGCATTGCAAACATTATTGCCAATCGCTACATCTGCCCCGAGGTGATTCAATTCGACATTACCCCGGAAGCGCTCGCCCGTGAACTGATCCCACTGCTAACAGACTCTCCTGCGCGGCAGACCATGCTGAATGGCTACGCCGAAATCCGGGCACTCCTGGGTGACGGAGGAGCCGCCCAGCGCGCCGCTCAAGTGGTGATGGATGAACTGGAAAAGCCGAAGACCGCAGTCAGTCGGTCATAGGGCTTTCAATTCGAAACGCAGATACTTGGTGAAGGCTTCGTGAACAGCCGCCGCCACATGCCCTGGGGTAACCCCTACATGATGGCGATACCCTTCGTGCCCGATGTACTCCAGTGCGTTTTGCAGGTTTTCAATCCGGACCACGCCGGCACACCCGAAATAATCATCCGCCAATTTGTCGGTTGTAAACTCACCCTGGCCAAGATAACACCAGAGTTTTCCCTCCGCCGTTTTGGCGCTGGCAAACGTCATTGGTGATGGTGCGATGCGACCCACATTGCACCCCCATCCACACCCGGCCCCCAAGGCCTTGGCAAACATCGGATGGTCAACCACCTGGCCTTTTCCCGTCATCAGGCTCTGGGGAACCGGGCCGCAATGGAAAAGCACACACTTGTCAGGATCATCCCCATAATTATTGTTCCAATCAAGGCAGGTTGCGGGGCGTTGGGATGCCAGCGATAACGCATACATCGGTACCGCATTACAAACATCAAGTTCGCAGGCGGAAACGATGCCGCGATCATTCATCTCACTGATAATCACACAAGGGGCCACGCCGAGCTCTTTTTCGAGCTCAATCCAGCAGCGCAAGGCCATACAGTCCATGTGGTAATCATTCATGATATCATCTAGAACAACACCGAGTTTACTGAGGGTCTCAAACTTTTCTTTCGGGATCTTCGTCCAGTTGGTGTAGTTTTTCAGCCGTTCGGCCTTTGCAATAAACTGATCGCTGCCCGTCTTGACATCCCGAATCCGCATGAACACTTCCGAGAGGTCAAGCGCCTCTGTCGTGATGCCGAGGCGCTGCAGTGTCAGCTCATCAAAACGCACCGTTTTAAAGGCAGTCGTACGCGCACCGATGGCACCAACCGTCATGCGTTTCATCTGGTTGGTCACACGGCAAACGGCGGCGAACTGATGAATATGGATTTCAAACGTCTTACTTGTCGGGGCCACGGTATGGGGCTGGAACGTGGTGAATGGCAGTCCGTACTGACAGAACACGTCCATCACGGAAAACTTCCCGCAAAACGCATCACGCCGGTCGGCAAAACCCATTTTCCCCAACTCGTCGGGATAGGCCTGAATCAAGATCGGCACCCCGCAGTCCTGAAGTGCGGCAATGGCACCGGTTTCATCGCCAAAATTCGGCAGACAGAGAATTACACCATCATATTTACCGCGGTTCTCTTCAAGAAATTGCGCGTATTTTAGACCTTCCCCGGTTCCCTCCACGGCACCGAACTTGGTGATCGATTCATCCATCACCAAGCTTCCGTATCCGAGCTTTTTCAGAACCGTAGTCAGTTCTGTCCGGGCTCCCGAGATCAATTTTTCAGGAAAAAAGCCACGATTGCCAAAATAGAGAGCAAAAGTCACCGGTTTATTTTTCATTACAGTATGTCCTTTGGGTTATGCATTCAGTCTGCCATAAAGCCGCCCGTCGCGGAATGGACAAGAAAACTATTTAATGTATAATCCTGCACATATTATTACATACCACGCACAACGGGAATTCGCATGATTCAATACGCGGATCGGCTGGGATATTACGACGCCTTCCATTTCTCCAAAACTTTTAAGCGCTTTTGGGAAAAGACTCCCCGTTGTTTCATCCCACCTTAACGTACAGACAAGGAAAGCAAATGTCGAAGTTCATCCCGAACAGCGCCACTCAACGTAATCGCTTCCTTCGCGACTTCCTGAGACGCACATTCGCCTGGATAACGAAATTCGACGGCATAAGCGGTCAGTGTGGCCATTCCCGAGCGCAGGACATCCAGCGCAGGAGTTGGGGGGATTTCGCTGAGCAGGCGCACGAGATCGTGAGTCTTCGGTATGGGGATATTCAATTCCTGCAAATATGCTTTGAGATATTTCTCGGCAGATTGCTGAGCGTGAAAACACGCGGCATCAAAATTCGGCATTTTGCGTGCCCGGCACTCCCGCTTGGCGCTTATGAAATCGCCCTCAGCTTTATCGACCCATTCAATGACTTCGCGCTTCATACAGCACAAGCCCTTTCTCCGCAATATCCCGCATGAAAAAGTCTTTCATTTTCAACCGCTCGCGGAATTTCTCAGGAGATCGAACAATGACATCGATAGAAACATCATGCGGAAGCGCCATCCGGATATCGGATGCCGCTTTTGCGGCGACGGATTCGTGACGGAGCACCACCAGTAGATCCACATCGGAATCCTCGCGCGGCTTTCCGTAGGCGTATGAACCAAACAATATAATACGTTCCGGCTTGAATTGTTTCGCCAAACACCGGCTCCAATCACGAATTTGTCTCATCTGAACCATTTCGATAAATTATCCCCCCAACTCACCGAAGTCACGAAAAAAGCAGTGACTACCAAACCGCCATGCAATATCTGCCCATTTTCAGGTGTCCAGATCGGTCCAAAGCGGTAAAGTGACGCAGCGGGTCAAAGAAAACTGGGCGCGAAATACAGGCTTGAAACAATATATGTCGTCGATAGACGATACCATGAGGCAAAATGAAGGCAGTACACAAAAGATTTATTCCCGAACGTCAATCCTGTAAAAATACGGCCCGACTCCCTGCACCACGTCAGTGTATATGTTCTGCGATGGCGTAGTTGGCATATTACTGGCACCGGGAAGAATAGTGAATGCGTTTGTGCCCACCATCAGGTTTGTCGACCGACTGAGGTTGTAGAACCGATTCGAGATGCTCGGCCAGCGGACAATCATGCCTTGGCCAAACGTGCCATTAGCGCTTGTGAAGTGGAATACGGAGTTGATGTTCGTGGGATCACTTCCCGCAACCCATTCTTGCCAAGTCAGCATTCCGTCATTATCAACATCCCGCATGGCGTCCACATTGAAGTTCGTGAGGCCAGACTGAGCAAGCCACCACTTAGGGACATTGTTGGTCACTAGCTGCACATTGAAAACCGCCGTAATCGCACGGGAAGCGTTCATAATTACTGTTATCCTGTTGCTCTCGATTGTGCAGCCGTTCGTCTGGCCCTGCCAAGTCCAGAAAGTGAAGTAACTCTCAGGAGTTGCGGTCAATTCAATATTCGCACCTGATGCGAGCCATGAGTTATTGGTGTTAACTGCCCCATTACCTGTCGCGCTCGTTTGCAGCCAGTAATTTGTGCTCCAAAGCCACGTCACTGTTGTGTGATTGGTTATCGTTATAGTACCGACGTTTGTTGTAGCTCCACTTGCTGAAACGCTACCGGTCCCTGTCCACCCCTTACAGGCAAATTGGGTGGTTCCGCCTAAAATGACAGGTGAATTGGTAATAACTACATTTACAGAAGCACCAACATCAAAAAGTCGCGTTCCGGCTTGCGGAAAACCACCAGCATAGGGGGGCATTGAGATGGTCAATGAGTACTGCAGCCCGGGTACATACTCATAACTCCCCATGTCCACAATGCCATCAACGGAAACACGCGGATTGCCACCCAAATCTTTTGAGCTAGTCATCCAGGACTGATTTGATCCAGCATTGATACAGAAGGATCCCGTTTGCAGCCTGTAGTTCCCAGAACCCGGATTTACAAACAGAGGTTCGTCAGCAATATTCCCAGCCCCCGCTGGCAATGGAGTAGTGCAGCTATAGTCAAGACTGGTGCCAGAATAGTTCGGCGCGGATGGTGCTACATTGAAATAGACAATACTGTTGTTCAGAGTGCTTCCGTATGCACCTCCACCAACACCTGCTGAGTTCCCGATCAATGTGCAGTTGGTCAGAGAACCACCCACGGAACCACCACCGGCATATCCTGAGGAATTGCCGGTCAACAGACAGCTATACAACGTGCAGTCTTTAACACCACCACCCCATGAATCTCCGCCTCCAGGACCTGTCGGATGCTCAACTGAATTGCTGGACAATATGCATTTATTGAGAATACTTCCCGCCGCGCCACCACCAGAAAAAGCCGAGTTTCTTGTCAGCGTGCAATTGTTCATTGTGGAATTTATTGCGCCGCCTCCTGAACTGTAGTTGTAACCGGCAGAATTGCCGATCAACGCGCAATTATTAAGCGTGCCTCCAGACACACCGCCACCATCATCATTTGCCGAATTCCCAATGATAACGCAGTTAGTCAATACACCCGACGGCTCCAACCATGCCCCACCACCAGCCTGCTCCAAAGCATGATCTCCACTATATCCCCGGGTTGCCCCGTTCGTGAGGGTAAATCCAGACAAGACCGCGTTGGTCCCCAAATACACACAGCGTATTGCCGCATCACCATGCGGACCTAAACCCTGAATGATCGTTGCTCCAGGGCCGCTAACACTTTGTACCGTGATGGTCTTGGTGATAGCCACGCGGTTTGTCAGAGAACCACGCGCCACTCGCCCACCTGATACATAGACGCCGTTGCTGACCATAATCAGTGAGCCAGGGTACGCCACATCAACGGCACTCTGTATGCGTTGTGCGGCCGTTGCCCAATTCGTATAAGGAATTTGCGGCGAAATTGAACTGGCCGAAACATAGTGAGTCATCGCATTCGTGCAGACATATATGTACTCAGCCTGTTCGTAAGCGCCAATGTCTACAACGGCATTCCCATTACCATCTCCATCCAAAGGCCTTATTTGACCCGCGTAATCGAGAGCCGGAGCACCGACAGAGGTTCCGGCGTCGATACAGGGTGAATTTGCCTGCAATTGATAACCGACACCACTTACAAACATGGGGTCGGTCGTCATGTTGCCGGTTCCGGGGTGAAACTCCTGAACGCAACTGTAAGTAAACGTTGCCGCCGCCTGAAGGTCAATTGGATCGGACGCAGCATCGGAATTACCCCAAACAATGAAATTCTTGAACAAGGGAGCCCCTACTGTCGACAGAGCACTGCCACGATTCGTGGCAACATTATACGCCACCGTACAATTAATACCGGTTGGACTGCATCCCGTGCCCACGTAGAGGCCGCCACCATCGTTGGTGCTACGGTTTCTCACGATAAGCGAATTCACGAGATACGGGTTCGAATTGTTTTCCATATACACTCCGGCTCCGCGGCCCGAGAAATTTGACTGAATAAGACAGCTGTCCAAGGTCGGCGAACTGCCATAACAGACAACGCCCCCTGCATTTGCCTCGATAATCGTCCGACGGATGATGGGGTTCGCCTGGTTGGTGCAATAGATCCCAGCTACCCCGCAATCCCATATCCTGCAATCCTCGATTGACGGACTTGCCTTTCTACACAGAACGCCTGGTTGCCCAAAGAATGATGCCCATGTGTGAATGGTAAACCCTTTGATGACCGTCAGGGCGGTCTCATTGCTGGCACAGATAAACCCACTGTTGACGCTTGCCGCGTCAATCACTGCCGAGTTATAGCCATGCCTCGAACGAACGGTTATGGGTTTCCCCTTCGTGGTGATATCCTGATTGCCAACCCCGGAATATGACCCATCCATTACCACAATGACGGAACCACTTGGCGCCACATTGATTGCCTTCTGGATCGAATCATAGGGATGGTATTGAGTTCCATTTTCATAAGGGGCACTTGTTTCGGGATCTCCAGGAACGGGGTCGTTAGGCCCATCATCATCAACCTGAATTGGGCTTGATGAATTTTTAGGATCTGTCATCAGAACAAAGGCTTCCTCATCATCAGGTATTCCATCTCCATCCCAGTCCCCGTAACCCATTGTGATATTAGCACCAGCAACATTATTGGTTAGATGAATGGGATTGCCTGCATAGGATCCAATTGGCTCAGTGGGGCTCCAGACACCGTCATCGTTTGAATCAATGAAAGCTCTCACCCAGTAGTCCGAGAGGACCGGAACTCCTTGAATCGAAAACCAACCTCCCGTCACTATAGTGCTGTACTGCATATTGTTGGTGGACTTCATATCAGAGTCCGTTGAGGTAAGCATCGCCACAACCCGAATTTTCCCCGGCTTTTCTATGCCGCCAGCAACGACGCCAGTGATCATCTGTGTGACAAGTGTCCAGTGAGCATAGAGGGATGCTTCATGAGCTTCAAACTGCGACTCGGGAGTTCCTCGTAGTTCAATCTCCGAAAACATTGTCCATTCAGAACCTCGTGTCGCCGAAATATTAAATCTGTCACTGACCGTATTAATGCCACCCAACGCAAGCTCAACTGTGCTACCACTTCCCGCCGGATTAGTCACAGAGAAGGTTCTACTGTAACCTACAGGGGTCGAAACAGTAATTTGTGTTGGCAGCCCAACACCTGAGGCATTGTCGCTGTCTGCCGCCCAAATCTTGATCTCTGAGACATTTACCGCTCCCGTAAAAACAAATGAGATGCTTGGATTAACATTCTGCCAACCTACTGTTGAATTCCCATCGGCAGCAATCGAGCCCCCCCAAACCGGAACGAGTGCCATGCCATCAGTCAGCTTGTTTCCGGAGCTGTCCGGATAAAGCGCCGATGGGTTAACACTATAACTATAGCCATACAATATCGGAGCGCTAACCACTGTTCCTGCGGTCACCAGGGTGCCAGCTGATGGAGCGGTCCACCAACCATCGAAATTGTACCACTCACGCGTTATGCTTGGCAGACTTCCGTAGGGCTCGTTGTAGATCACAAGTTTTGAGGTTGGCGCGGGCGTGGTACCACCCTGAGGATTGAAGGTCACCCCATATGTGTTGGTTATCCAGTTCCAATTTATTGATGATAGAAGATTTGTTAGAACAATGATTCCAGTATTGTTGGTTGATCCAGTGGCCGGCACCGATCCCGTTCCTAACCAACCGATAGGAGTGTATCCAGCAACGGACGAAACTGATGCCGTAACGGTAGATTTCCAATTGAAGTTTGAGTATGTATTGACGGCAGGTATAGGTGACCCTCGCATCGAACTCACCGAGAAGATATAATTCCGGGAATCTACACCACAACTGCTGGAAGATGTGAATTGTGGAGCTGTTGTATAATACACCATGAATCCCAATTGCCCGGCATTCCCATTCCAGTTGGTTCCCGCATTCCAAACGAGTGACTTGCCTATCCCGGGCGTAACATTCGTGCCGATAGCCCCAGAAACAACGTTGATTGGAAGTGCGACGCCATTAGATGTCACCACAAGAGAAATTGGAGCACCATTGGAAACAGCACTGATTATGTCGTAAACAATGTCCACCAGCTTTGTTCCAGGTCGCTGAACGGCCGCAAGGTTCGTTATCGATCCATATGTATTTATCCAGGTTTTACAAACGGAAACCAATTGCGTCACGGACGCATGCCTCACGGCAAAATTTAGTTCTGCAATACTGCCATTCCAATCAGTCCCTGCATTCCAAACGATCACGTTTCCGGTTCCTGGTAAAACATCCGCACCAATAGCCCCGGAAAAAGTGATGGCCGATATGTTGGTTCCATTGTTCGCCACGACTAGCGAGATTGGTGCCGCATTGGAGGCATCACTGATCAAATCGTAGGTAATATCCACTAATTTTGTGCCCTGACGCTGGGCTGCAGAAACATTCGTAATCACGAACAAATTCGCCCAATTCCAAGTAATCGAAGACACTAGATTGGATAGAACAACCAAACCCGTTGTGTTCGTAGTGCCTGATAAGGGAATCGAGCCTGTTCCAGACCAGCCTGTTGAACGCCAGTTTATGCCAGACACGACAACGGAGGAAACCGAGCAGGTCACCGCTGAACGCCAAGCATAGAGATTCGTCCCTGCCGAAGGAACTGGCGACCCGCGAACTGATGATACAGCAAGCGTATAATTCCGAGAGTCAACAAGAGCACTACCAGCCGAAACCAATTGCGTCACGGACGTATGCCTCACGGCAAAATTTAGTTCTGCAATACTACCATTCCAATCAGTCCCTGCATTCCAAACGATCACGTTTCCGGTTCCTGGTAAAACATCCGCACCAATAGCCCCGGAAAAAGTGATGGCCGATATGTTGGTTCCATTGTTCGCCACGACTAGCGAGATTGGTGCCGCATTGGAGGCATCACTGATCAAATCGTAGGTAATATCCACTAATTTTGTGCCCTGACGCTGGGCTGCAGAAACATTCGTAATCACGAACAAATTCGCCCAATTCCAAGTAATCGAAGACACTAGATTGGATAGAACAACCAAACCCGTTGTGTTCGTAGTGCCTGATAAGGGAATCGAGCCTGTTCCAGACCAGCCTGTTGAACGCCAGTTTATGCCAGACACGACAACGGAGGAAACCGAGCAGGTCACCGCTGAACGCCAAGCATAGAGATTCGTCCCTGCCGAAGGAACTGGCGACCCGCGAACTGATGATACAGCAAGCGTATAATTCCGAGAGTCCATCAAAACGGCAACCGTCACTGTTTGCGAAGAAGCCAATGAAAATATCGGCATCAAACAACATAAAACCCAGACCAACCAGGCGCATAATTGAATATTCATAATTTTTTTGTTAACAGATTGGCTTTAGATGAAAGCGCCGCCGTTACTTACTGTCCACGACATGGCCAGATCGGATAACTATTATATACAGGATTACCATCCGGTACACTTTGGGCTTCGCCACCATTGGCCATATTTACTAAGACCTTATAGCCGCTGGTGTAACCTGGGGAAGAAGACCAATAATACCCCAACTGCACACCAACAAAAAACGCATTCTGCAAATACATATTGCCTAATTGGTATTTGTCGGGCAGAAACCAGTTGTCGTATCCCGCATACACTAAGGCATTGCAAAGGTTATTTGCTTGAGTCCAGGTTCCTATGCCGTTAGTGCTGGCGTCATAGACCCACATCAAACCAGAATTGCGGTCATTCATGGTCACTGCGCCATTCGAATAAATATTCTTCACCCATCGCGCATCAACGACATCCCAAGCAATTGCCCTAGGGTCACCACCAATAGGCATATTGTCATGCGCGGTAAGTGAAAACGACACCATTGCCAGATTCCCGTTCCAATCCGCTCCCATATTCCAGATAATGGATTTTGCATTCCCAGTAGCAACAAAACCTATATCGCCCGAGAGACTGGACACGTTCACTGGCACGCCAGCAGTGCTGACTGTCACAACTATATAAACCAAATTTGTGGCAGAACTGCTAACATCGTACGAGATATCTACCAGTTTTGTTCCCGTTCGTTGAGCTACCACAAAGTTGGTGACCACAACTTGTGCCCACACATCTCCCGCCAACCAAAGCAAAGCAATCCCAGCCAAGACGCCCACGAGCATGCACTTTTTCATAAGAGCTCCATTCACATCCCAAGGACAAATTAGGATAAATATTAACGGTGCGAAATGCGCCCGATCTTCCATAAAGCGCAAACTACGTGCATTTGTCCGTTATGATGTTTTTTTTCACAAGAAGTGACTTTTCGCCACAAATCCATCGGTCTATCCTGAAAAGATGAATCTTTCTTCAGCAGTTTTACGGCTTCTACGGCGTAATGCTTGTTGATCTTGGATTTCGTATGATTTCCTGGCGGAATCCCCGTGATCATATTTGCGTCGATCAAACCGAAAAACACACACCGAGGACAGCATTTGTCCCGACTTGCATCCGCCCTCCCTAAAAAGAACGCCTTCGATGCAGCCGTCCAAGCTTTTACAGGATCAACATCGCGTGACTTCGAGACTGCAATAAGCGCAACTTCACCATATGATGAGTGTTTTTTCATTCGAGTTTTCATTGAGTGCAATTTGCCTGACATTTGTTGAAATTACTCACATTCTGTTGTTAAGCGGGGGCACCTCGCCATGATCAACTGCATAGGTGACGAGAAGCCGCTTTTCCAGCGAAATAACTACGGGATTACCCGAGGTAACGCAGCGGCGGTAGCATCGCTTGTCCCAGACCTGCAAATGCTGGAGAATAGGGTCGGCATTCTGGAACGGACAGTCTGTCTGAGCCGTAAAGTAGCAGATTACATTGGCCAAATTTAGATGGCCGAAAAGATGGGTCAGACGAATATTTGTATGTTGCGTGTTGCCGAGCGTATTGTTGACAGTCGTTTCTTGCCTAAACCGTCGACTCATGGTTTGCAGCGTCTTACCAATATAGAGAATGTCACTGCTCCCAAACAATCGGGACACTTGCCGATTCAACACATAAACATAAGTAACGTTGGCAATAGATTGCCCATCGTATTGCGCCCATTGGCGTTGATTCTGAATCGTTTTAAAATCCACAACTAATATTACTTGGAAATTGCGATGTGAGTCAAATCATATCAGTACCGACACGACCTTCGCGACACCCCTCACCTTCAGCATCACAGCAGGCACACTCAATCCAAGCTCAACGGGGATTTCCACTCCACTACCCATAAAGAGAAAATTGTCAATTACGGGTTTTCTATTGGACGCCCACGAATCACCTAATTTGTATAAGCGCTTTCAGGAAACTCCTCCCAGTTGTTACATCCCGAACTGACGTTCCCCCTCATCATCTCCGCCATTTGGCACCGGGGCGCATCTGGCGGGGGCCGGGCTGCTTCTGCTGCTTGGGCTCCTCCAGCAACAAGGCATACCAGGTCTCACCTAAATCAGCATTGGAGAATTGACCGGCCTTACCATTGGCGACAGCTTCCCAATTCTTTTCCAGAATCTCATCCTCGGTCGCGGTTTTCCCATCCACAAGAACTTGAAGGGCTTTGTCCGTTTGTTTTTTGCGAAGCAGCATCCAGGAATACGTGGCGTAAATCAGAACGCCGTCACGTTTGAATTTTTTGCGATACTTGTTATAGGTTTTATCGAGCGCTTCAAGCTCCCCCCGCTGATACTCGCGGCACATTTTCATGCAGCACAACACCGGGTCGCCCAGCAGGGTTTTGGGGAGAAGCCGATCCACCTCTTCGAATCTTTTTAATTGAAACAAAAACTGCAGACGAATGGCATTGATCTGACGATCCAACAGAATGCTCCACTTACTGTAGGGATCCATCTTTTTGCTGGATTCGAGGGCTTCCACCAGCATGACATCCTGATCCTTGCGCGCCTGATCCATAAGAAAACGGATATTGCCGCCGCGACTTGCCATCTGCTCATATTTTCGCCGCAACATATTGGTCCGCTCGGTTATACGGGCCTGAATCGCAGTCATCAGGGCCGTAATCCGGCGGCGAATCCATAGCGTCGCACCGATCTGAATTCCCAGCCCGAAAAGCACAGCCAGCACAATGCTCCAATTGCCCCAACGCAGCCCATAGTGGAGTCCAACCCAAATACCGACCATGCTCACCAACGACAAAAGTAACGTCAACATATCTACCTAACCCTTTCCAAACAGTCTAAAAAACCCGAATAATCCCCTTTTATATACTATAGCGCCCATTTCAACAGCAGAAAATAGGCAGCAGCAGAAACGGTCATCACCACGAATGGCCAGGCCAATAAACGGAGCGTGGCCCCGAAGGTGGCAGCAAAATAGCGGTTACTGACCACATAACAGAGATGAATGGGACTGATCATCATCCCCAGATGCCCGCAGGCATAAGCCAACACCACGTAGGGACGCATGGAGGGATGATCCGGCATGGACTCCACCAAACTCAACACCAGCGGGAAACTAACCCCGACAAACCCGAACGCCACCCCGGTCAACAAACCGGCAATAAAGGGCAAAAGGATCACCACCAACGTCACAGGCACATGCAACAACTCCAACTCACGGCCGATGGCAGTGGCCGCATTCACATCCTTCAACACGCTTTGATAGACCATGACGCTCAAGACCAGGCCCAGAAGCGGGACCATTTCCTTATTCCAGACCCGTCGTCCCAACTGCTTGAACGGGAAAGGTCTTGCCCATAATGTGTACACCAGACTCACCACCAGTCCGAAGATGAGCGGCGCGAATTTCTGCATGAAAGAGAGCCATCCCAGTGCGGTTCTTCCACTCTCAGGAGCCCCCCATATCAATTTTACCACAAGCCCTCCAAGGCACCACACGATCAGAACCAACCCGATGGGCGTCACCGACAGCAAAATCTTACGCTTGATGTCAGGAGGTGGAGGCGGGCCTTTTAAAAAAAGCGAGGATGGCGCGGAGCGAAACAGCAGCACTCCGCCTGCGAACATAAAGAGGCCCAGGGGAATCTGAAAAAAAGCGAACGTCAGCAGATCACTATTGGTCAGGCTCATGGCCAGGATCACACCGGGATACAGCGGCCACCAGTGCTCCCAGATATGACGCCACCAGTAGTTGATCGACGAAAGCATATTGCCGCCGAGTTCACTTCCCTGCGCCGCCTGGCGCACCATAGGTGCGGAGAATATCGCCCCACCCGGCATGGGTAACAGTCCTATAAGAGCGGGCAGTGCCGCCAGGGTGATGACCGGACGACGCGCAAAAGACTGGATCAAAGCGACCATACGCTCCATGCGCCCGGTCTGTCGCATCGCCTCCGACAGCATCAGAAGCAGAGCCACCGCCAAAAGCAATCCAATCGACGTTGACTGCGTCACCCCCTTCACGGCAGCACGCGTGAGCCCCTTGACATCCTCACCAAAAAAAAGGCCCAGTGAAATCGCCCCAGTCAAAATTGCCAGCCACAGCGGCACCTTGAGACGAACAAGAACTAAAATGATCCCGAATGAGAGTAATGTGAAGCCCAACGCCGACATTCAGGACTCCCTACTGCTGCTGGACTGCGGCTTCAAACTTGATCGCGCAGGGATGGCCATTCAGATCCCACTCGGTAGCGCCCTCAGGGATCACCTCAACAGCCTCACAAGAAAGGCTCAGGGTCTCGGTTGTAATATAGTCAAGATGGGCCCCTACCGCTTTCTTAACTTCCTCCGGACCGGTAAATTGAACGCGTATACGCTGCGTCACTTCCAAGTCAGCCGTTTTGCGCATATTTTGGAGCTTGCTGACAAACTCACGGGCCATACCCTCCGCCACCAGTTCCGGCGTCAGGGCGGTATCCAAGGCCACCACGATGCCGCCTTCGGCCGCAACCACGCTTCCCGCACGCGGAAGATGCTCAATGATCACGTCATCCAGCGTCAACTCAACTGTCTGCCCATCCAGAATGATCGCCAGGGGCTCACCCCGGGCCAGGACTTCAATCTGTTCGCTCTTGAGGCCAGCCACAAGTCCAGCCGCCTTCCTCATCAAGGGCCCCAATTTCGGTCCAAGCCGTGCGAAGTTAGCCTTGGCCTTTACGGTCGCAAAATCAGATTCGCTCAATCGGAATTCCGCCTCTTTGACATTCAACTCTTCCAGAATAATGTCCTTCAAATCACTCATGCACTTGAGCAATTCGGCATTCCGGCAGGCGACATGTAATTTCTTCAAGGGCTGCCGCACCTTCAAATCATGCGCAGACCGCAAGGTACGGCCCAACGCCACCACGGTCATCACCGCAGCCATCTGCCGTTCCAACGCCGGGTCACGGCGGGTCGCATCCCCGACCGGGAAATCACAGAGATGAACGGATTCAGGCATATCCGCCGTCCGCAAATTGCCATAAATGGCTTCACTGATAAACGGAATGAAGGGGGCTGCAATCTTGGACGTATTCAGGAGCACGTAATAAAGTGTCTCATAGGCCTGCGCCTTATCGACATCATCCTGTGACTTCCAGAACCGGCGGCGACTGCGGCGGATATACCAGTTGGTCAGATCTTCGATGAAGCGCACAAACGGCCGCACCGCACCCTGAAGGTCGTACCCATCCATGGCTTTGGTGACATTCGCCGACAGGGATTCCAGTGAGCTGCGGATCCAGCGATCCAGCAAATTCTCCTCCAGATTACTGCCTTCTGTCTTCTGCCCTCTGCCTTCCGGCCCCCACCCGTCCACATTGGCATAGGTCACAAAGAACCCATAGGCATTCCACAACGGGATCAGCAGATTCCGCATCAAATCCTGCACGCCGTCCTCGGAAAAGCGAAGATCTTCAGCCCGGACAACAGGTGAATTGATCAAATAGAGCCTTAACGCATCCGCCCCGTAGGTGTTGACGATGTGGCTCGGATCAGGATAATTTTTGAGGCGTTTGCTCATTTTACGCCCATCCTCGGCCAGCACCAAACCGTTCACAATGACGTTCCGGAATGCCGGCTTATCAAAAAGGGCTGTAGCGAGCACCATCAGCGTATAGAACCAGCCACGGGTTTGATCCAGGCCCTCCGCGATAAAATCGGCAGGAAAATGGCTCTCAAACTGTTCGCGATTTTCAAACGGATAATGCGCCTGCGCATACGGCATGGCCCCGCTTTCAAACCAGCAATCCAGCACCTCCGGAATCCGTTTGAGCATGCCCCGCCCTTCACGGGAGGGGATCTCGATCTTATCCATGAAATGCTTATGGAGGTCAGTCACCTTTTGACCGGAGAGCGCCTCGAGTTCTGCGGCAGACCCAACACAAATCACTTCCTTGCCATCATCGCTACGCCAGACAGGGAGCGGGGTCCCCCAATAGCGGTTACGCGAGATATTCCAATCCCGCGCTTGTTCCAACCACTTGCCAAAGCGACCATCCCGTAAATGTTCAGGCACCCAGCGGGTCTGACTATTGGCCTTGAGAATCCGGTCCCGCATCTGTTCAACCCGAACATACCACGCTGATATCGCACGGTAGATCAACGGCGTGTCACAACGCCAGCAGTGCGGATAGCTATGATTGATCACGGCATGATGAATCAGTTTCCCCTCAAGCTTAAGCCGCTTGATAATGTCATGATCAGCCTCCTTGACGGCACGTCCAATATAATCCGAAATCTCTTCGGTAAATCGGCCCTCGGCATCCACGGGGCAGGGCGCGGGGAGTTTCTCAATTTTTCCAACACGACTGTCTTCCTCACCAAACCCGGGCGCGATATGAACCACCCCGGTCCCATCCTCGGTCGACACGAAATCACCCGCAATAACCCGGAACGCCCCCTTGGCCTTATAGTCCGAAAAGTAAGGAAACAGCGGTTCATAACGCAGGCCGACCAATGCCGTCCCTGAGGTTTCTTCGACGACTTCGTAGACCGCGCCCTTTTTGTAATAGGCGGAAAGCCGGTCTTTGGCCAGATAGTAGAAAACGTCCCCATCCTTGATCTTAACGTAAGGGATATCCTTGCCCACAGCCAGGGCCATATTGGAAGGCAAGGTCCAGGGCGTGGTCGTCCAGGCCAGCACGTAGAGGGACTCCGCGCCCTCGACCTTAAACCGGATCGTCACGGCGGGATCCTGAACATCGGCATAGCCCTGATTCGTCTCGAAATTGGACAGCGGCGTGGTACAGCGCGGGCAATAAGGCACAATACGATGACCTTCATACACCAGCTCTTTTTCCCAAAGCGTCTTGAACACCCACCAGATGGATTCCATATAGGCAGGATCCATGGTCTTGTAATCGTGATCGAAATCGACCCACCGCCCCATACGGGTCACGACTTGACGCCATTCGCGGGTGTAGCGTAGGACAATGCTGCGGCAGCGCTCGTTGAATACATCCACCCCCATGGTTTCGATATCACGCTTTCCGCTAAGCTTAAGATCCTGTTCGACTTCGTACTCAACGGGTAGGCCATGGCAATCCCAACCGAACCGCCGATTCACCAAGTGGCCACGCATGGTCTGGTATCGGGGCACAATATCCTTAATGGTTCCGGCCAAAAGATGCCCAAAATGCGGTAAGCCGGTGGCGAAGGGGGGGCCATCGTAAAAAACGTATTCAGGAGCATCTTGGCGTTGCTCAAGAGATTTCTCAAAAATGTGCTGACGATCCCAAAACTCCAGAACCTCAACTTCCTGCCCTGGAAAATCCACTTTTCGCGAAACCTGCTTGAACATATTACTTCTCTTTCTTCTCCACGGCATGCCGGACCGCCTTACGGAAAGCGGCCGGGCCAAATTTCAATTCATGTGAGCCCCGCGTAATCTTGCAGAGGCTGATTCCCAAACGGGCGGCTATTTCCCGTTGCGTGATGCCCTTCTCCAGCAGGCAAACCAACTTCCATCGCAAAGCAATTTTTTCCCGTTCCCTGGAGGTCAATATAGCCTGAAACACATCATACACCTCAGCCGCATCCAACCGGGAAAGAACCGTGGCCAGTTCCCGGAGTACAAGATCCGGTTGATAATTGGATTTAGCCATAGGGCTGGATGGAACGGGATTGATGAACTCGGAACGACCTAGAACTTATAGCCCAGGTAACCACCGAACTCAATATCGCCGAAATCAAATTTACCCAGTGAACCCCAGTCTTCAAAGACATAATAAGCGTTAGCCTGGATGCTGAAACTCTTTCCCAGGGGGACGTTCACACCCAACACCCATTGCCAATACATATCCATCCAATCGCCATTGCCCTCGCCATCACGGGTATAGGTTGAGAGCACACCAAGTCCGCCCTGAAGCATTCCATCCTTCAGCAAAAGGTTGGCTTCAGGCGTAATTCCGTAGTCGATGTCTTTATGATCGGCGAACTCCGGGGTAAAACCGCAGGCCAGTTGCAGCAGGGCATTTTCCTCATGGATTTCATACGCCGGGACATAAGTCCAATCCCCATCGGTATAAGGTAGACTGATGAATTCCGAGTGTTTCTGATGATAACGGGCACCAAGATCCACCACCTGCGCGGTAGCCGCCATCGCCACCCCGGTAAGAGCCCCCATCAACAGACCGCCAATTAATGCAACTTTAAGTGTTTTCATAGGCCGAATCATAAACGCCACACCGTCCGGCGCAAGCTTTTTCACTTGCCTTTGACGTCCTTCTCGCCTTCCTTTCAAACATACGACCTCCTTGGACTTATATTTTTTCGCCAACCAGCACACTGTTGTTACGAGGTCAAGTTAGATTCATCACTCACTATTAATTTTATGAAGAATTTTATTCCGGCATAAACTTCAGGGTTAGGACTGGATTTTTTGCGAATATTCCCTTATGTTGGATGCTTATTTATGAGAAACATGCGATTGCTCAGTTATACCTCACTTGTTTTGTGGCTGGCCTTTTGCGGGTTAACCACCACCCTTCTGGCTGGACCAGAGGTTTCCAACTCATCGACGATCACCATGAAATCGCCCGCCACATTCATGGTTAATGACCGCGAGGTCGCCTCTGCGGATCTGATCAAAGCCTTGAAAAAAAACAAAATCTCACCCGATTATCCGCTAGTCATTGAACTCCCGGCCAACACCTCCATGGAGATCATCAAGGATCTCACCCAACGTCTGGCAACGGCCGGCTTCAAGCCCTTCTTCAAATATCCTCGCCATAGCGATGCCATTGTCAAAGATCCGAAATCCCCGCCCCTCACCCCCGCACCTCACCGAAAACGCAGAGATGGCTAAAATGAGCAGTAAAAACCCACTGTTCCCGCTGGCGTTGGCTGCATTGGGCGTTGTGTATGGAGACATCGGCACCAGTCCCCTCTACGCCTTTCGGCTTTGCTTCAATAACGAAACGCCCCCCACCGAGGCGGCCATTCTCGGCGTACTCTCCCTGATTTTCTGGTCCCTGGCCGGACTGATCTCGATTAAATACCTTTCCCTTGTTCTCCGCGCCGACAACCGCGGGGAAGGCGGTATTCTCGCCTTGATGGCACTTGTTCGCGGGGGAACAGCAGACGCCCCTGCCAGAGGAACCGTATCCCGGCGAAGCACCGTGATTGTTGCCCTTGGCCTGTTCGGCGCGGCACTGTTATACGGGGATGGATTGATCACCCCGGCGATTTCAGTATTAAGTGCCGTAGAAGGGCTTAAGGTGGCCTCACCTCACCTCGCGCCTTATGTCGTCCCCATTGCCCTCGTCATTCTGGTCGGTCTTTTCTGGGTCCAGAAACATGGCACCCAAAAGGTGGGATCCATCTTCGGCCCCATCATGGTGTTATGGTTCCTTACGCTCGCCATCCTGGGTTTGCCGCATATTCTCGGGACCCCGAAAGTACTGACGGCCATTAACCCGGCCTATGCCGTCCAATTTTTCATTGATCATCGTTTTCATGCGTTTGTAACCATGGGCACTGTTTTCCTTTGTCTTACCGGCGGTGAGGATCTCTATCTGGACATGGGGCATTTTGGACGGCTCCCCATGCGTGTGGGCTGGTTCACCCTTGTCTTACCCTGCCTGCTGATGAACTATTTCGGACAAGGCGCCTATCTTCTGCATCAGGGGGCAGGACAAACCGACACCTCCAACCTGCTCTATCATCTGGCCCCGAACTGGGCACTCTATCCTCTGGTATGCCTGGCCACAGTCGCCACCATCATTGCCTCTCAAGCCGTCATCTCCGGCGCCTACTCACTCACGCGACAAGCCATTCAACTTGGCTACTGTCCCCGCATGACAATCATCCATACTTCTGAAAACACGATCGGCCAGGTCTATCTTCCGGCGGTCACCGGCATGCTTCTGGTGGGCACCGTTTCGCTCGTGCTGGGCTTTAGAAATTCTGATGCGCTCGCAGGCGCCTACGGTCTCGCCGTCTCGATGACCATGCTGCTGACTTCGGTCATGATGACTATTTTCATTCTGCGCAAATGGCGATGGAATCCGCTACTCGTCACCGCCGTCATGATTCCCATCTTTTTGTTTGATGCCACCTTCTTCACGTCCAACATCCTGAAGTTAAAGGCCGGCGGCTGGGTGGGATTGAGTGTTGCCACCGTGATGTTCATCATCATGATTACATGGAATCGGGGCCGCACCATTATGGGTAAGAAGCTGAGCGAAGACAGCCTTCCCCTTCCTCTTTTTATTGCAGATGTCATTCAATCCAAGCCGTTACGCGTCCCGGGTACAGCCGCCTTCCTCACGGGAAGTATGAATATTGCCCCCCGGACCCTGCTGCACAACTTCAAGCATAACCGGGTCTTGCATCAGAACATTATCCTGCTCACCATCGTGAATCAGGATCTCCCTCGTATCCCGGACAGCGAGCGAGTATCCGTTGAAAAACTGGAAGCGGGTTTCACACGAATTTCAGCCCAGTATGGATTCATGGAAACCCCAGACTTATCCTTGCTGTTATCATCGCTTAAAATTGATGGCCTTGACTTGAATCCAGCCCGGGTAACCTTCTTTCTGGGGCGTGAAACCATTATCCTCATCCATCAAAAGAATATGTTTTTTTGGCGGAAGATTCTTTTTGCATTTCTATCCAAAAATGCTCGTGACGCTTCCCGGTATTTCAATATTCCGCCCAACCGCGTCATCGAGATCGGGATTCAGGTTGAACTATGAATCCTGCCGAAAGTACCCCTGCTGAGGAACATGGCCATTCAGGCCCCAGTGGCACGCCCCATGCCAAACGCGCATTTCTGGGATTAACGATTGCTGCCCTCGGCGTTGTCTATGGCGATATCGGCACAAGCCCTCTTTACTCCACACGTGTCAGCTTTACCCCAGGTTGCGGGGTTCCCCCCACGGAGGCCAATATCCTCGGCATCATCTCCCTGATCCTGTGGTCATTGATTTCCCTCATTGCCGTTAAATACCTGGCATTGGTTCTGCGGGCCGACAACCGGGGTGAAGGCGGAATCCTGGCACTGATGGCGCTAGTGAATCGCGAGCGAAAAGCCGGCAAAAAAACACTGTTATTTGTATTACTTGGACTCTTCGGAGCCTCACTGCTTTATGGTGACGGGCTCATTACTCCGGCCATTTCAGTGTTAAGCGCCATTGAGGGCCTGAATATGGGCTCCATCGCATTTTCAAACCACACAATCATCTTCCTCTCGCTGCTCATGCTTGTCGCGTTGTTCTGGATGCAACGGCGCGGCACCCAGTCCGTGGGCACCATTTTCGGCCCGATCATGTTGTTCTGGTTTTCAACGATTGCGATCCTCGGGATTATTTCCGTTTTCAAAGCTCCAGAAATTTTATTCGCCTTGAACCCATTTCATGCCGTCAAATTCTTCATCAATAACCAGTGGCAGGCCTTTGTGACCATGGGCGCCGTCTTTCTTGCTGTAACAGGGGGGGAAGCCCTCTATGCCGATATGGGCCATTTCGGCATCGGCCCCATCCGACTCGGATGGTTCACCCTGGTTATGCCGGCATTGGTGTTGAACTATTGCGGACAAGGAGCTTGGATGCTCCATCAATTGTCAGATTCTCAGAGCGTCACCCTGATCAATGGCCAAATCACCCTGAATCAGAACCTGATTGCGAATCTCTTCTATCGGAATGTCCCCCATTGGGCCATCTACCCTATGGTTGCACTCGCTACGGCAGCCACGATTATTGCCTCACAGGCCATTATTTCTGGCGCCTTCTCAATGACCCGGCAGGCCATTCAGCTCGGTTACTGCCCACGGCTGGCCATCATCCACACTTCGAAAAGGCAGATCGGACAGGTCTATCTCCCCCTGGTAAACGGGCTGATGTTAGTGGGCACCGTACTGCTGGTACTGGGCTTCAAAAACTCCGACAGCCTGGCTGGTGCCTACGGAGTGGCGGTCTCACTCACCATGCTGATTACCACACTGTTTATGCTTGCAGTGATGCGGCGCCTCTGGCTGTGGCCACGGATGGTGGTCGCCCTCATCGCCGTGCCATTTCTGGCTTTGGATCTCACCTTTTTCGGCTCGAATATCCTGAAGATCGGGGACGGGGGCTGGGTCCCTCTGGCCATTTCAGCTGCCTTTATCATCATGATGACGACCTATTATCGCGGACGCGGAATTTTGGGACGCCAAATGGCCGAAGCCGCCATCTCGATCGATCTTTTCATCAATGATGTAGCCATGTCAAAACCTCATCGGGTTCCCGGGGTAGCGGTATTCCTGACCGGGAATCCAAACGGAATCCCCCGCACGCTGTTACATAATTATAAACATAATAAAATCCTGCATAACCAAATTGTATTCATTACCATCCAGACAGAAGATATTCCCCATGTTCCAGACAATGAAAGAACTCAGGTAAAAGTGTTGCCAGAAGGATTCTATCAGCTACTGATCCGGTATGGTTTTAGCGAGGATCCCGATCTATCAACCCTTTTGAAAGGCCTCAAAATCGAGGGCCTTAACTTGGACCCCATGAGCGTCACCTTCTTCCTCGGACGTGAGACCCTTATCCTGGTTAATAACAAGAATATGCATCCCTGGCGAAAAGTTATATTCTCTTACCTATCCCGTAATGCTTGGGATGCCTCCAAGTTTTTCCGCATCCCCCCTAACCGGGTGATTGAGGTTGGGATTCAGGTTGAACTGTAGTTTGCATCTCGACACCTGAGCGGCTCTGGCAGTATTATACGGGAAATTTCAAAGAAGGAGAAAACTCATGTCTCAAACATCAACCACGGTGAAGTTGTCTTTAGTTATGTTGTCGGCCATCACGATTGGAAGTGGCTGTAGTGTCTTTCGCGCTTCCGTACAAAACGAAAATGTAAATACGGCAGCTGCGAAACCGTTGGATACCGGTTATGATTTTGCCGATCTTCGTAACCTTGCAGAAGCCGTCAATGTCGAGCTTATGTCTTCCGCCGTTCTCGACAAGAAGCCTATTCTCGTCGTAATGGGCATCGAAAACAGGACGGATGAACATGTTGATACAAAAGCCATCACCGATACGATCCGCACCAAGCTGATTAATGACGGGAAAGCCAGTTTTATCAATGAAAGCCGTCGTGACGCCCTCATGAAAGAACAAGGGTATCAACTGGTCAATTGCACACCTGAGACGCAGACCCTCATCGGGAAACAGCTCGGGGCCCGCTATATGCTCACCGGATCCCTCGTCAAAATCAAAAAAGATACACCTAAACAGCTGAGCTTATCAAAGAAAGAACAGGTCTACCTCCAGCTCACTGTTGAAGTCACTGACCTGCAAACCGGCCTGATCGCCTGGACCACCCAGAAGGAACGTGTCCGCGGCGCAAGCAAACCGATTTTAGGGTGGTAATCACTCACGAATCACCATTCGGTCAAAATGACCAAAGCAAGAGGAGCGGATGAAAATCCTGGAGATGGCGCATATCAGGGCATGCGGTCTGCTCCTCATGGCCCTGCTCTTGACAGTCGGCTGCGCCACAACAGTGCCGCTCAATACAGCGCGCCGTAACTTCAGCAATGGACAGCTTGAAGAGGCCGACAAAACGTTGGCCACCCTCCCCGACGATCAAAACAAGGTGCTGGGCCTTATGGAGCGGGGCATGATCCGTCATGCCCGTCACGATTACACCAATAGCACCTCCGACTGGCTCAACGCCGTCCGCATTGAAAACGAACTGGAAGTCAACAGTATCACAAAGGCAGGCACCAGCCTGGTGGTCAATGACTCAACCCTCGCCTTCCGCGGTTACCCCTATGAACGCACCTACCTGCATGTCTATCTCGCAAAAAATTATTTAGCCATGGGACTGTGGGGTGATGCCGGAGTTGAAGCCCGTGCAATTGCGCTTCAGATGGGAAAACTGGACGGCTTCCCGGATGATGCCTTCAGCCATTATCTGGCTGGCTTTTGCCTGGAGCTATGCGGGGATGACAGTAACGCCGCCATGCAATACAGGCAGGTGGCAAAATTGGTTCCAGAAAGCGGAATCGACGAAACGACCGGACGGTTCCGCACCCCTACCCAACCGACCAACCAACCTGTTCGCCTTGCCGCAAACATATCAGAATTGGTCTGTTTTCTGGATTTTGACGGATACTCCGGCATGATCCCTTACTCGGCCGCCATTTATGCTAACGGGCAACTCCAGGGGACCAGTCGCACCCTCACCAGTATCTATCAATTACAATCTGCCAGCAGTGAACGCATGGCGACTCGTAAGGCAGCCAAATCCCTGACACGTTTTGCCGTTAAAGGGGCGCTTGCACTTGCGGCCTGGTCACGCGATGAAAACCTTGGAATCCTAACCGGTTTTTTGCTGCTGGCGCTGGAAGATGATGATCTGAGACGCTGGGAGACCTTGCCCGCAAAACTCGCAGTTGTCCGCGTCCCCTGCCCACCTGATCTCAAACAATTCGAAGTAGAGTTCAGGGGTTACGCAGGACAGATGACAAGACGAATCACCGTAACAGCCCCTCTGCACAAAAAAGACCGTATCTTTGTCGCCCTCTGCCGCGATAACCCATGAGGGATCAAAAGATCAAGTTGATAACCCCATAGAGAAGCATTGCGGCCAGAATCAACATGATGATGGCCTTATTCCGTTGAACCCGTCGCTCCTGCCGCAGCGGACGGACCGAGTGGAGACTTCCAGTCCCAAAATAGGTCTGGAACCTTTGATCCGGTACAGGCTTGGGTATCACCATGTCCCCGCCCCCCGTTTGCGCAAAAGTGTCCATCATGGATTTTTCTCCGCCTGACATCCGAGGGGGGGCTTCTACAGTCGGCCTGGGTGTAACATCGACCGGAGGAAGTTCACCTACAACCTTGCGAAGTCGACGTATGGCCTGATCAGGATCAGGACTTTCGATCGCATGAGAAATCCCCTTGATGTCACGCTCCACACGGGCAATTTCCCGCTGGAGCGCCTCAAGTTTCTCCTGCAATCGTGGATTTTTACGCCGTACGCGTTGCATAAGCCTTTATCGCCCCTTTACAACCAAAATGACCACGGCCACGACAATCGTCAGGATCAGGGGCAAACTGACCGCGAACCCGACTTTGAACCAATGGCCAAATCCTTTTGTTGAAGGGGAAAATTCATCATCCTCGAGCGCATTCACCTTGCGGGTTTGATCATCGAAAAGCTTCACAGGCCCACCTACTGCCTCAATCGTGGCTTGAGCCTTGACGAAATCACTTCGGATGGCATCAATCTGAACCACGGCTTTATTCAACTCATCCCGAAGAACCTCATCCGCCCATTCGGTATCGTTAATCTTGTGGAGCTCTTCTAGATCAGCAGCCAAGCGGTCACGGGTGGTAAAATAGACTTCAACCTGTCGGGCGGCATGGTCCCCCATCTTCTGAAGCGCCACCAGACTCTCGGAAAGCCGATCCTGCATCTCCTGCTTCCCATGCTCGTACTGATCCTGCTTTTCAAGCAGGTCTGAAATCATTTGCTCTTCGCGCTCCATCTCGCTCTGCTTTTGTTTTAACCGCTCGACATGAAGTTTCGCCGAAGCCTTCCGGGTATTAAGTTCTTCACGATGGCGGGCCATCCGCGTCAGGCTGAGATCGGAAAGTGGCCGCCCTGAGGGGTCATCAGACTTCAAGTTCATCATGCCATCCGGCCCTGAACCCAATGTGGTGGATTTTACTGCTCCGCGGCGCTGTGCCAGATCTTCATCAAAAAAGTCCGTTCCCATACCATTCTCTCCTTATTGGCTCACTACAGCGCCAAATTTGAACGCTGACATCGGTATGCTAGCAATCACCCGCACCTGTTTCAAGTGCATCTTCACAACTCGGGCACAAGAATTATCTGTCCGACTCGTAAATCGCCTGGGGATTTCATTTTTTTCTTATTAACCTCGTAAATCTCGCGCCATAGTCCCTGATCCCCATAATACTTGGCGGCCATCTTCTTTAAGGTATCCGCCTTTTCGACTTTCACCATTCTGGCTTGTGATTTCGTGCCAGTTGTCACCGCCGGTGCATCAATGGGTTCAGAGGTCAAAAGGAGCGATTCCGGCACCCCATATTTAGCCCTGACAGCTGCCAATGCCGAACGTAACTGAACAGTCTGGGATTGAAGATTGGCCGCCCTGATTTTCAGGGTTTGGTGCTCACTTTGCACGATCCCCACCAACGCGAGCATATCGCTCTGGATATGACTCTCGATCATGGCGCGTTTTTCCGTATTGGGACGCAAGACAAGGTAACGTCGGTAATGATAAATGGCCCCGATATAATCCTCCCCGGATTTATCCAGAAGGTAAGCCAGCGCGAAGTGAGCCCGAGCTACAGTGGGATCACGATCCAATATCGATTCATACAGATTCCGGGCAGATCTCACATCCCCGGCCTCTTCCATCTCACGTGCCCTCATCATTTCAGGATGCTCCCGTTCAAGCTCATCCGTAACCCCGACCTTTTCAACACAGCCCTCCATGGCGATCAAAATCACTACAGATATGACTGATACAAGGACTCGCACTGTGAGTTTATATATGGATCTCTCAAAAATCATAACTTATGCTTTACTTCAGCCCTATTCAGTACTTCCCGAACCGCCACCAGTACTTGCGCCGGAGTGATACGCTCCATGCACTCAACTTGTGGCCATCGGCAATCCTTACCGAAACAGGGGCAACAGTCCATCCCAGATATAAGCACATGCGCTCCAGCCCCATAGGGTCCGGTACGTTTTGGATCGGTTGGTCCGAACATTGTGACCACAGGAGTACCTACTGCCACAGCCATATGAAGAGGGCCGGAATCGTTGGCCAACACCAGATTCATCTGGGAAAACCACCCGCCCATCTCTACCAAGCTAGTCTGTCCCGCAAGATTAATCACCACAACCGCATCAGATGTGGCCGCCAATTTTGCGCGCATTTCTTCACATCCGGCTCGATCCGCATTACTGCCGAACAGATAAATCGTAGCACCAAATTCCTTCTGAATCTGTCGTGCCGCCTCAACAAAATGGGCTGCTGGCCAATTCTTATTAAGCCTCCGCGACCACGGAACCAGCGCAACGCGCAGGGTAGACTGCGCCACTGACGGGGCCGGAAAGTGCAGGGGAAATGCCACAGGAAGCACAGGTAACCCCAAATAACGCACAACATCCAAATTTTCCTCCACGGCATGCCGATCCTTATTGCACCGCCCCGCTACCGCATCATAGAAAAGGCTGGCCCCTTCACGCTGAAAAGAGGGACCAATCCTTTTCCCTCCCCGGGCGACTCGGGCCACAATTGCGCTTTTGATCAGCCCTTGCAAGTCGATCACGTAATCATATTGATTTGCCCGAACAGCCTTAGCCAGTGCCCCGGCACGGCTCCAAAACTGCCGCCGGGGAAAGGGAACCACGTCCGACACCATCGGAAAACATTTCACCAGATCCACGTATTCCGGCTGGGTCACCCAATCCACTTCCGCATCAAGGGCAACCTGCAGGTTATTCACCGTAGGCAGCGCATGGAAAATATCGCCCAAGGAACTGAGCTTGATAACCAGAATTCGTTTTTTTTCAGACTTCATGGGCCAGCTGGTTTCACCAATCAGTTAGAACGGATGCGACCACGCTCAGATTCTTCTTTTTCACGCAACCGGGAGATTTCGTAGCGCTTTTCTTCCTCGATTTTGTCGGCCTTCCCGGTATCCCCGGCCGCTCGGGCTTCAGTCGCTTTTTTGCCATAAAGAATCTCAACTTCGGCAATTTTGGCCTTGGTCCGAGTGGCAATCTCAGACATCGCCTGTTTCTGCTCTTCAGTCAAGGCGGTGATTTTTTCACCCCGTTTTGCCATTCGCGCCATCGCGAGGTCAAAAGAACTCTTTAAACCTGATTCGTTATTTTTCATAAGTTACACGTCAATAATCGGACCTTTGCCGGGCGGCGGCTTTCTAATGGGGGTCGGTTCGGCATAAGCCTCGGCGGTCGGGGGCTTACGGGAGGGGTGCTGAATAGTCTTGCGGCTATTCCCCAAAATCATACTGACAATACTGATGACCAGCGACGCCCACATGGCGGAACCGAACCCCAACACATGGAACCCGGGCACCAACTTGGCCGTTAGCAGCAACAGAAAGGCATTGATGAACAAGAGCATAAACCCCAGCGTCAACACGACCAGAGGCATTGCCACCATGACCAGTATGGGCTTCACAAAGGCATTCAATATCCCGAGAATCAGGGCGGCCGCCAATAAGCTGGGCCAATCGTCCGTATAGACACCTGACACCAGAAAATCCGACATCCACACCGCTATGGCCATCAACAACCATCGGATCACCCACTCCCTGAGTTTTTGCCCGGCTGTCTGAAAAGGTTCAGGATTCAAAGTTTCCACTCCGTCTGGATTGTTTTTTTACAGAATGTTTTTTCTTGTCGTCCAGAACCCGTTCCTTCTGACGCCGGGAACGCCGGCGTTTCTGACGACGAATTTTTTCATTGGCCTGCTGGCGGGCACTTTGTTGTCCGAGTATGCGCTCCTCCAAACGATCACACAACTCACGACGGGCGACAAACCGGTTCAGTTCCCGCGACCGCTCCCGCTGACACTTGATTTCAAGCCCGGATTTGAGGTGCTGCAGGAATACACAGGACGATGTCTTGTTGAGCTTCTGGCCACCGGAGCCAGCTCCGAGAACGAATTTCTCAATCAGATCCTTCTCGAGGATACCTAATCGGATCATCCGCTCTTCAAGTGCCTGCTTCTTTTCAGATGTAATGAAAACGTCTGCCATAACTCAACCTGCGTATTACCCCATCATTTCAAGCAAGCGCTTCACTTTGTTATACTTTTCCTGAAGTTCCTGCCGTGATTTTTCGAACTGCGCTACCACCTCAGGCTTGGCCTTATTGAAGAAATTTGGATTGTTGAGCTTAAGATTAGCCCGTTCCAGATGTCCGCCAAGTTCTTCCAGTTGTTTCGCGAGTTTGGCGGATTCAGTCTTCGCATCTACCAGCCCCTCAATGGGCATATAGAGTGCTCCGATCGGGGTCAACGCACTTGGCATGGCTGTGGCAGGCACAAACGCAGGATCAACCGTGATTTCACGGGCCTTGAGCATCGCCGTAAGCGAGCTCACATCTGCCTTAAGTTGAGTCGCCAGGTGAGGCGTGTTCGCCTTGATGATATAATCCAGCTTCTGTCCGGGTGCGATACTGCAATCGGCTCGCAACATACGGCCAATACGGATCAATTCATGCCGGGCATCCACGTATTGTACCACATCAGGGGTGGCGCCCCATTGGGCGAGCTCTTCCGTAAGCGCTTTCGGCCAGGGAGCCAACATGATGGTTTCCTCATCCGTACCGTAGCCCATGCCGTGCCACAACTCTTCAGTGATGTGCGGCATGAAAGGATGGAGCAGACGCAGCGCTGTTGAGAAGCAGTAATGCATCACCTTCAGCACTTCAGCGCGCCGGGCGGCATCCTGCCCATACAGAACTTCCTTGGAATACTCGACATACCAGTCACAGTACTCATGCCAGATGAAGGCATAAAGATCCTGCGCCGCATCATTGAATCTGAAACGTTTCAGATTCTCCGTACAGGAGGCAATGGCCTGACTCAGTTTGGCCAAAATATGCCGGTCATCCGCACTCAGTAACGCCGCATCAATCGTGGCCCCACTACGCACATACCCGGCGGGATCCTGCATCTGCATATACCGGGCGGCATTCCAGATCTTGGTGCCAAAATTGCGACCAATCTCGAATTTGTCGTTTGACAGGAAGACGTCCTGCCCCGTCGCAGTGATCATCATCAGGCTGTAGCGAAGCGCGTCGGCACTGAATTCATCAATGATCGTCAAGGGATCAATGGAGTTCCCCAGACTCTTGCTCATCTTCCGGCCTTTATCGTCGCGCACCGTTCCGTGAATATAAACTTCACGGAAGGGAACCTCACCCATAAACTCAATGCCGGCCATGACCATCCGGGCCACCCAGAAGAAAATAATCTCCGAGGCCGTCACCAGGGTATTGCCGGGATAATAGAGCGAGAGATCCGGATTTTGATGAGGCCAACCAAAGGTGCTGAAGGGCCACAGCCAAGAGGAGAACCAGGTATCCAGGACATCCTCATCCTGCCGGATGTCCGTGGAGGCACACTGGGCACACTGGGCGGGTTTTCCACGGGCCGCCCACTGATGATTACACGCATCACAATAAAACACAGGGATGCGATGTCCCCACCAGATCTGACGGGAGATGCACCAATCACGGATATTCCCCATCCACTCGGCATATACTTTATTCCACCGTTCCGGCACAAACCGGACGCGCCCATCCACAACCGCCTGAAGCGCGGGCTCCGCCAGCGGCTTCATCTTAACGAACCACTGAAGGGACAAACGGGGTTCAACCACAGTATCACAGCGATAGCAATGCCCGACGGCATGCTGATGTACGTCAATTTTCTCAATCAATCCGGCGGCAGTCAAATCGGTGACAATGCGCTTACGACATTCAAAACGATCCAGCCCGGCATAAGGCCCGGCCCCTTCGTTCATCGTGCCGTCCGGATTCATGACATTGATGGGAGTCAACTTATGGCGCTGCCCCATCTCAAAATCGTTGGGATCATGCGCGGGGGTCACTTTGACTGCCCCCGTCCCGAAGGTCGCATCCACAAAGTCATCCGTAATCACCGGTAAATCCCGATGCAGCACCGGCAGACTCAGTGTTTTGCCGATCAGGGCTTTGTAACGCTCATCTTTAGGGCTCACGGCCACCGCCACGTCACCCAGGAGGGTTTCAGGCCGGGTCGTAGCCACCACCACAAATTCGCTGGCCGTAAGCTTACCGTCCCGCTTCACCGGATAGCGGATGAAATACATTTTTCCGTCCGTGTCCTGATGTTCGCTCTCTTCATCCGACAACGCCGTACGACAACGGGGACACCAGTTCGTAATGTAGTTGGCGCGATAGATCAAACCCTTGTCGTAGAGACGGCAGAACACTTCTTCCACGGCTTCGCTAAGCCCCGCATCCATCGTGAAGCGTTCGCGCTCCCAGTCACAGGATGCACCCAACCGCTTCAACTGCCGGATGATCGTCCCACCGTATTCCTCTTTCCATTCCCACACCTTTCCGACAAAGGCTTCACGGCCAAGATCGTGCCGCGTTTTACCCTCTTTGCGCAAAGCACGTTCCACCACATTCTGAGTGGCGATGCCCGCATGATCCGTCCCGGGCAGCCAAACCGTATTTTTGCCCTCCATGCGCTGCCAGCGCACAAGAATATCCTGAATGGTATTGTTCAGGGCATGACCGATATGGAGAATGCCAGTAACATTCGGCGGCGGAATAACGACACAATAAGGAACCCCACCCTTCTCTGCATCCCCATGAAAGTAACCCTTCGCCTGCCAGGTATCATACCAACGGGATTCAACCATTTTGGGGTCATACTGTTTCTCAAGTTCTTTCATAGGTCATCCGTCATTTCTTTTTTTCTTCACAGAAGAGCTTATACTCGACGCTATCCACCAGGGCTTCCCAGGAGGCCTCAAGAATATTGACAGAGACGCCCACAGTACCCCAATGATTTTCCCCGTCACTTGATTCAATGATCACGCGAGTCTTGGCCGCCGTGGCCTCCTCAGGATCAAGAATACGCACACTGTAATCGGTCAAAAACACCTTTTCAATTTCAGGATAGAAACGAACCAGCGCTTTGCGTAACGCGCGATCCAGGGCATTGACGGGGCCATCGCCTTCAGCCACAACATGTTCGACCTCATCCCCGACACGCACCTTGATACTGGCTTCTGAAACGCAGGGCTTGTCCGCGCCCTCCTTTTCCATGATCACTCGGAATCCCTCCAGCTCGAAAAAGGATTTATGCTTCTTCAGCACCTTTTGTACCAGCATCCGGAAAGAGGCGTCTGCCGCCTCATAGGTATAGCCTTGCTGCTCCAGTGCCTTCAGCGCCTCAAGGATATCCTTCACCTCCGGCGAAGATTTCTTCAAATCAACGCCCATCTCGATAGCCTTCAAGAGCACACTGCTCGATCCGGAGCCCTCGGAGATCAGAATCCGGCGCTCATTCCCCACACTCTCAGGAGGAACATGCTCAAAACTTCGGGGGATTTTCTGCACCGCATTCACATGCATGCCGGCCTTATGCGAAAACGCACTCATCCCGACATAAGCCGATTTGGAATTGTGCCGAACATTCACCAGGTCATCCACAAATTCAGATAATGAACGCAACTGATGAAGAGCGCCTTCGGGCACCGCCCGGCATCCCATCTTAAGCTCCAGTGTAGGGATGATGGAACATAAGTTCGCATTCCCGGTACGTTCCCCATACCCATTGATGGTTCCCTGCACCTGAACCGCACCAGCCCGAACCGCTTCCAAACTATTGGCCACCGCCAATTCCGAATCGTTATGCGTGTGAATCCCCACCTGAACGGTCGGAAAGGCCTTGATAATTTCCGCGGTGATCCCATGGACCTCATGGGGCAGCGTCCCTCCATTGGTATCGCACAGCACAATTGTATGTGCCCCTGCCTCGACCGCCGCCTTCAGCATATCTATCGCAAAGGTCGGACTATCCTTATAGCCGTCAAAGAAATGTTCGGCATCGAAAATCACTTCCTTTTCGTGCTTTTTTAAAAACTGAACGGTTTCGGAAATCATCAGGCGATTCTCGACGACGGACGTCCGCAGCACCTCAGAAACATGAAGTTGCCAGGTTTTCCCGAAAATGGTCACCACGGGCGCCCCCGACTCGATCAGGCGCAGCACATTGGCATCCTCACCCACGGCCACATCTGCCCGCCGGGTGCTCCCAAAAGCCGCCACTTTGGCATGGTGCAGCTTATGCTTCTGGATCTCATGAAAAAACTCCATGTCCTTGGGATTAGACCCGGCATACCCTCCCTCAATGTAATCCACGCCGAATTCATCGAGTTTGAGGGCCAACTTGATTTTCGATCCACCGGAGAAGGAAATCCCCTCCCCCTGCGAACCATCCCGCAGGGTCGTATCATAGATAAATATTTTTCTTCGATGCATGATATCAACCCGCCTTAAAGAAAGCCTCATATAGGGCCAACACGGCTTTTTTGCGATCTCTAGCCTGTACACCAAACATCATACTGATCTCAGAAGAGCCCTGATTGAGCATCTCGATATTCACGCCGGCAGCCGCCAAGGCGGTCGTGGCGCGGGCCGCGACACCAACGGAATAATGCATCCCCTCGCCGACAATCATCACCAGGGCCAATCCTCGATCCACGTCAATGTTATCCGCCCCAAGTTCTGTTCTGATGCGCATAAGTACGCGCTCTTCCTTTTCTTTCGAAAAGTCCTTTTCCCGGAAAACAACCGAGACATTGTCAATCCCCGTGGGCGCATGCTCGTAGGACAACCCTTCCTCCTCCATGATCTGAAGCAGGCGACGCCCGAATCCAATTTCGCGGTTCATTAGATATTTATCCACATAGAGCGCGCAGAACCCATCAGAACTGGCAACCCCAACCACCGCCCCACTCATGTAATCCCGTTTCGGCACAATTTGGGTCCCCGGCGCTTCGGGCCGATTGGTGTTACGGATGCAAATCGGGATACCTGCTTTGACGGCTGGCACAATCGCCTCATCATGAAACACCCCGAACCCGGCATAGGCCAGTTCGCGCATTTCGCGGTAGGTCAATAATTCAATAGCTGCGGCTTTGGCAACGATACGTGGGTCGGCCGAGAAGACCGAATCCACATCCGTGAAATTCTCATACACATCGGCTTTAACCGCCGCCGCCAGAATGGCACCGGTGATATCAGAACCACCCCGCGAAAAAGTCGCCACCGCACCGGACTTCGTATATCCAAAAAAGCCCGGAAAAATACTGATACCCGGAGCCTCCTTAAGCGCGCTCAACTTCGCATAGGACTCCTCCAACACCATCGCATTGCCGAAGTCATCATTCAGAAACATCCCCGCATCCTTGGGATTGATGTAATGGGCATCCACCCCATTGTGGCGAAAAATCTCAGCCACCAGTTTCGCGCTATTATCCTCACCCGCCGCCTTCATCAGGTCCAGGAAACGACCCCGATGGGAGGTCTCAGACGCCAGACGCTGACGGAGATCCGTTTCGATCTTCTGGATGACCGCCCCACCTACCCCGGCTGCGCGCTGGATATCCGCATACCGTTCAACAATGGCCTTGAGTTCTGCCTCGGCTGTCTTGCCAGCCAGCTTAGCCTCGGCACAGGCTATCAGCATATCGGTCACCTTGGTATCATCGGCCCGACGCTTGCCGGGAGCCGAGACCACCACAATACGGCGCTGCGCATCCATCTTAATAATGGAACATACTTTCAGAATCTGGGCTGCATCAGCCACAGACGAGCCACCGAATTTCGCCACTTTCAAACCACTTGCCACTGTCGTTGTCATGATTATTTCTCTATTCCCGGGTCTTCGATCCGTAAACTTACCGGCTTCGAACCCAGAGCATTCCGCTCCTCCAAAGTACGAAGCGCTTCCATTACATTCTTCTCCAGTGCCTTGTGGGTCAGCAATACCACTGACACATGCCGGCCCGACCGATTGGGTTCTTTCTGCACAATAGACGCCAAACTAATCCCATGTTGACCCAACACGGAAGCCACCAAACCCAGAACACCGGGTTTATCCAGCAGAGAAAGACGCAGATAGTAACGGCTCTCCACCTCCGCCATCGGACGGAAGGTGACAGGGCAGGCAGAGGTCACCGAACTGTTGCGAGTTTTTTTGCCGCCATCCATCAACGTGCGAGCCACATCGGCGAGATCGCTGACCACTGCGCTAGCCGTAGGTAACCGGCCAGCACCCCGTCCGTAATACACGGTCTGGCCGACAATATCGCCATCCACCACAACGGCATTATAGACCCCCATCACCGAAGCGAGCATATGCTCGTGCGGAATCAGCGTCGGGTGCACGCGCACCTCGACCTCGTTGCCATTCGATTTAATAATCGCCAATTGTTTAATGCGGTATCCGAATTCACTGGCGTTTTCGATATCCGTTTTGCTCAATCCGCGAATCCCATCCACGAAAATCTTTTCTTTGGGGACGTGAACGCCATAGGCCAACAAGGCAAGAATGGCCGCCTTGTGAGCCGTATCAAATCCATCGATGTCCAAACCTGGATCCGCCTCGGCAAATCCCGCTGCCTGGGCTTCCTTCAACGCGTGATCAAAGGTCATCTGCTCTCGTTCCATTTGGGTAAGGATATAATTACAGGTGCCGTTCAGAATACCGCAGATCCGCTCAATTCGATTCGCCACAAGCCCTTCCTTGAGAGCCCGGATAATCGGCACACCACCCGCCACACTGGCTTCGAACCAGACGCCCGTATTCTTTTCGGCTGCCAGAGCGAAAATCTCCTGGCCATACTCAGCAAGCAGAGCCTTATTGGCAGTCACAACCGCCTTGCCAAGACGCAGTGCCCGCAGAATGAACTCCTTGGCAATGGTCGTTCCCCCGATCAACTCGACAACGACATCGACGGAAGGATCATCAATAACCGCAGCGGCATCCTTGGTCATAATGGCTCGCTCGACCTTGACCCCGCGATCCCGATCCAGATCGACATCGGCAATACGACGCACCACCAATTTAACTCCTGTCCGACTGGACAGCAAATCGCCATTACGCTGGAGGGTTTCCACCACCCCGGCGCCCACTGTGCCAAATCCAAGTAAACCAACGCCAATTTCTTTCATACTTCATCCCCAATTCTTCGGAACCCGGTCATGCCCCTATAGGAGCCCTGTCGGGCAAACCATAAAAGGCAATTACTTTATAAGGAAACTGGCTGGATACAAGTATAAAGCCATGGTTCGCTCTTTCTCATTGACCCAAAAGAGTGAAAAAGAGAAGATCCCCGCCCTATGCATTACGATGTTGGAGCATTTTTCAAATCGCCTGTTTTCTGGTCGGCCTTCAGCGCTTACGTTGTGGCCTCATTGTTGAAGTCGCTGGGCAACCTGAAGCGCACGGGCAAAGTGGACTTCCACTACCTCACCACATTGGGCGGAATGCCAAGCGCACATTCGGCCATGGTTTGCGGGCTCACCACATCGATTGGGCTAACTGATGGATTTGAGTCCACCGCTTTCGTCCTTTCATTTGCATTTGCCGTTGTTGTCATGTTTGATGCCTCGACTGTTCGACGGGCCACAGGGCTCCAGGCTCGACTGCTGAATCAGATTGTTGATGAGGTTTTTCAAAACCACCATCTTTCCGCACAAAAGCTTATCGATATTCTTGGTCACACCCGACTTGAAGTCTTTGCCGGCATGATGGTTGGCATCCTCATCGGGCTGCTGACGACCTATCTCTTTAATTAAATTCCATTCCGTGCTTTACATTTCCCCTGCGAATCAGGTATACGAATACCTCCTTTTCACAAAGGGGCGGTAGCTCAGTTGGTAGAGCACCACGTTCGCAACGTGGGGGTCACGAGTTCGAGCCTCGTTCGCTCCACCATCCTTCGCTCGCAGCGCAGCGTAGAGCGAAGGATGTCCACCGGAGACCCTGTATTTCAGGACGGAGGTGGACTTTGGAGGAAATAATTCCGGATATGATCACGACCAACAGCTGGCTCCATTGGGCGATTCTGTCTGCTATATTCGCAGCACTTACTGCAATATTCGCGAAGGTTGGCATTAAAGGTGTCGATTCAGATTTGGCTACTTTGGTTCGAACTGCAATCATCATGGTCGTCCTCTCGGCTTTCGTCTGGTATGCGGGAAAGTGGAGCAATCCCCTTGCCTTACCCTCCAAGACCTGGATCTTCCTTGGACTATCTGGTCTCGCTACTGGTGTCTCCTGGGTGTGCTACTTTCGTGCACTCCAACTCGGCGAAGCATCTAAGGTTGCACCAGTGGACAAACTGAGTCTGGTGCTCGTTGCCATCTTCGCGTTTGCATTTCTCGGGGAAAGACCAACACTACGTGAATGGACTGGCATTACAATGGTCGCTGGTGGAGTCATCATTCTAGCGATCAAGCGATGAGGAGAGACTGTGCCTAATAGAGGACAAATTTGAAGATCGGGAATGGATCAGCGATTTAATCAGGATAACCGCAAAGGAACTTCCCAATCCCAAACCGAAATCGAACAAAATCAAGAAGCCTAAAGGCAACCCAAAGAAGGCAGGCTGATCATGGACAAAATCGAGAATATTGAGAAGACTGTGAAGTTTGTGATTGAAAAGGAAACCAAGCACACGGTCAGATATGAAGAAGTTCCCCGTCAGGGACAGCCGCCGATTATTGGTTCCCTCTATGTCCAAAAATGGTTTGCTGGCAATGCCACGGAGATTGAGGTCACTGTGAGGAAGGTGAAGTAATGATCGGGGTATTCCTCACAATACGAACTGATGCCGTACTTACCCTTGTTGAGAGTGCTGAACGATCAGATGGCCGCCGACTCTGATTAACCAGCCTTGGAATACTTGCCCTGGTGATAATAATCGGTCTGGCTTTATCGATTCTACGTAGTGGGAACAACGGAAAGCCATGGTTGCCCAATCACAAAGGGGTTGAGGTGAATAGAGTCTTCATTCCCAAAGAGACGAACACTATTGATGCCGGATACTGGCATAACACACCGGGATGGCAATTGCCTACCTGCTTGTTCCCTATTTTGCAGGAGTGGGAAAGAGCCTATTGCAGATGATAGGCTTCCTGGCCCTCCCCATGGCCTGCATCTGGTACAGCGATGAATTGGGGAGCTTGACAGGGAATATGGGAAGAGGAAAAATCACCAGCACAACCCCAGGCTGCCTTGTCGCATTTGGCGGATGGCTGTTGCTCAGTATGCCTGTTATTGTGGGATTGGTAATATTACCAAAAGAATCTGGCGGGGCCTTGGCTCAATCCTTCTTTCATTCATATTGGGGGTTGTGGTTTTCTCCATCATGATACCCTGCGGCGGCCATAATTATGGAGAAAAGGCCAAACGAGCTGTCTGCATGAACAATCTTAAACAAATCATCCTGTTCACCAAAATGTATGCCGTTGAACATGATGATAAATATCCACTCTCCCTGAATGATCTAGTGGGAACCAATTACGTGAGGTCCGGTGATTTTATCACGTTCGTTTGCCAAGCAAATCGAGCCTCCCACGCTTCATCAAACCTAACATTCTTCTTATCCACAAACATACACTCATGGACTGACTACGCCTATGTCTCCGGACTCAAAGACTCAGACCCTGCAAACCTTACAACGAATCATCACCGGGATAACATCCACCAACTTTCCAAGAACTGACAAACTCCCCTGCTCTCTTCTATGGAACGACCAATGACAAAACCGAATCAGGGTTTACCAATTGCGTAAGCAGCTATTAGTTGCTCATCCTCACCACCTCCCGTTGACTTTTCGTTTGGATGCCCTATCCAATTTGAGAGTAGCCGCCACCAATGATTCGTTTTATAACGCTCTCCACCGTATTCTGTTGTCATCCGCAATAACTTGTGACATATTTGACCAGTCGACGTTGTATTCTGCCTTTTTTTGGCATTTTTGAGTTTGACTGTCATCGAGGAAAACTATGGCGAAGAGTAAAGTAACCGCATCTAAAAATGTGGCAAAGGTTGTAAGTAAGGCAAAAAAGCCCCAGAAAAACGTTTCACACGCCGCAGCGAAAGCCGAGGTGAAAAAGAACAATTCCAAGAAAACAAAAGCAACCCCAGCTGAAGTGATACCTATCGTTGCGCCTGCTTCCAAGGATGTGGCCACTCCCCTTGCCCTGCCAGCCAAAAAAAACAAACTCAAGGCGATCTCCATTCCCAAAATTACCGAGGGATCACCAAGCGGGGCACTTCTTGAAGACTCGCCTGAGATCGAAACAAAAGCGGATCCCGATGCCAATAATGATGAGGCGGGGGCGGCCCCTTCCGGGAGTTTAAGCTGGGAAGAGCGCAGCCAGCGGATCAAGGATCTTGTTAAACTGGCCGAAGAACAGGGATATCTGACATTTGATGATGTCAATGAGATGATCCCTAACTCCGTGATCAACCCCGAGGAATTGGAAGGGTATCTCGAACTCCTGCGAAGCATGGATATTGAGATTATCGAAGCTTCTGACGCCGAGAAATTCCGTAAAGAACCGGCCAAGCAGACTACTTCCGTAGCTCGAGCCGAACGATTAGATATTTTTGATGATCCCATCCGCATGTATTTGCACCAGATGGGCCAGGTTCCCCTTCTCACCCGTGAGCAGGAAGTGGAAATCTGCAAACGGATCGAAACGTCTGAAGTATCGGTACGATTGCTTTTTGATGAACTCGGCATCGCGGCAGACATGTATCTGACTACCGCTGAACGACTTGAAACCGGTCGTGATCGTTTTGATCGCGTGATTGAGGATAAATTTGTCGATAGTCGCGACACCTATCTCAAGGCTCTCCCCCGCCTGAAGCGGGAAATCCTGAAAAACCGCGACAAACTTCTGGAAACCTCTGCTATTTACCGGAAGAGCAAATCTACGGTTGCCCAGAAGGCCGAGGCCAAAAA
This sequence comes from bacterium, assembly GCA_037143175.1. Lineage (NCBI taxonomy): Bacteria > bacterium. The sequence continues at coordinate 4,036 of JBAWZF010000021.1, read as the reverse complement.
GGATTTGGATAAAATTCGCAAGCGGCTTTCCGAGCTTTTCGAAAGTCTCTATTTTAAGCAGAAAATCATTGAGACGCTCGCCGCCAAAGCGGAGGATGAATACAAAGAAGTCCTCGCTTGCCTGTCTCAAATTGATATTCAGACAAAAGCCAGGAAATCTCCCAAACAGGCCGAGGCCTTGGCTACCGAGCAACGCAAACTTCGCAAACTCGAAGACACGATGGGCCTTGATTCCGCCGAATTTGTGGCGAAATACAAGCAGCTCAAGGATGCGATGCGTAAGGGAATGATTGCCCGTACAGAAATGGTGGAAGCCAATCTGCGACTGGTTATCAGCATCGTTAAAAAATATATGAACCGCGGACTCTCCTTCCTTGATCTGATTCAGGAAGGTAATACCGGCCTGATGAAGGCTGTCGAGAAGTTCGAGTATCGCCGCGGCTACAAGTTCAGCACCTATGCTACCTGGTGGATTCGTCAGGCTGCCACCCGCGCCATCGCGGATCAGGCCAGAACCATCCGGATACCGGTGCACATGATTGAAACAATCAATAAGTTGATGCGCGTCCAGAAGAAACTCGTGCAGGAACTGGGCCGCGAGCCCACCCCGGAGGAAGTGGCCGAGGAAATGAGCCTCCCCGTGGATCGAGTTCGTGCCGTTTACAAAATGGCTCAACAGCCGATTTCTCTCCAAAGCCCGGTAGGCGATGGGGATGACGCGCATTTTGGTGATTTTATCGAGGACAAGGGCGCTGAAAATCCGTCCGAAATGACCGCTTATAGCTTGCTGAAGGATCGCCTGAAAGACGTCCTTGGCACGCTGACTGAGCGTGAACAGCAGGTGCTGAACCTGCGATTCGGCCTGGCGGATGGATATTCGCGCACCCTCGAAGAGGTAGGTAAGCAGTTCAACGTCACTCGTGAACGAATCCGCCAGATTGAAGCAAAGGCTCTCCGTAAATTGCGCCATCCAACGCGCATACGGAAACTGGAAGGGTTTATCGAGATGAAGTAACCGGTCCAGGACGTCGTACCTCTCGACGTAACCCCCCGGAACTTAGGAAACAGGGAAATAAGAATGAATGAAATGTGTGCAATGAGTTTGTGGTCCTGGATGAGCGTGTCCGCAGTCGGTCTGGCCATCTTTCTGGCGGGTGTACTTGCCGGAATGAAGATGAATAACCGCCGTAGTGGTGGTTCCAGTGGCGGAAGCAACCGCCCGGTGCGCTCTCCCGATCTGTATATCGGGAATCTGATCGAGGACATCTCTGGTGAAGAACTGCAAAAACAGTTCAGCAAATACGGCGATGTCCGTGAAGTACGTATGGTGCCGCCCCGTAATGGCGAAACCAAGACCTTCGCCTTTATCACCATGGGCAGTGTCGAGGCAGCTCAAGCCGCCATGAATGGAATGAATGGCAAAGATATCGACGGCCGTAAAATCGTCGTCAGCGAAGCTCGCTCACGTGGCAGCAGTGGCCGCCGCGGCCCGCGCCGGTAAGACTAGGCAAAAAAAAGAGGCAGGCAGGTTCAGTGAATCTGACCTGCCTTTTTTTTGCCTATATCCGACCCTTCAGCCGATCTTTCAAAGCTGTTCTCCGGAACGAAACATGGTTGTTGCTTATGGCCATGTGTACCGCCTTTTTTGATCCAATCAGACATACCAGTTTGCGACCTCGGGTCATGGCCGTGTATAACAGATTACGCTGCAACAGTTTGAAATGCTGGGTCGTCATCAACAAAACCACCGCCGGATATTCACTTCCCTGCGATTTATGCACCGAACAGGCATAGGCGAGATCCAGTTCATCCAAATCTTCTGCCGAATAAACCACCCGCCGACCGTCGTAATTCACGACCACTTCCTGAGCGTCCAAATCTACCACATCGATCTGTCCGATATCACCATTATAGACATCTTTGTCATAATTGTTGCGAATCTGCAGGACACGATCCCCTTCCCTGTACTCGCGTCCGAATCGACGGATCACAATCCCACCGGGATTTAACGTCTGCTGGAGAATCGTATTAAGGTTTTCGCTACCCAACTGATTCCGCCGCATAGGCGTCAACACTTGAACTTCTGTCATCGGATCAAAATGGAACTTTTTGGGAATCCGCGAGGAAACGAGTTCCAGCATCTTGGCGATCACATCCTCCGGCGTATCGGATTCGATGAAAAAGAAATCAGGTTGCCCCCCGTTTTCAGGGAACTCAAAGGGCAAACCGCTATTTACCCGATGGGCGTTCCGTACAATCCAACTCTGCGCCTCCTGCCTGAAAATGGTTTCCAGGATGGTCAAGGGAATCACTCCAGAATCAATCATATCCCGCAGAACGTTTCCCGGGCCAACACTTGGGAGTTGATCCGCATCCCCCACCAACACCAATGTCGCGGTGGGGGGCAAGGCTCCCAAAAAGGAATTCATCAATTGGATATCAATCATCGAGACTTCATCCAAAATGAATACTTCCCCTTCGATTGGATTTCCCGGACCATGCTCAAAGCGATTCGTACCGGGGGTGTACTTCATGAGCCGATGCAGGGTTTTTGCCGGCAACCCGGTCGACTCTTCCATACGTTTGGAGGCACGGCCCGTTGGGGCGGCAAGGCAGATGTCCAGCTTGCGTGCATCATAAATATCCACCAAGGCACGCACAATGGTGGTTTTCCCTACACCGGGTCCACCAGTAATGATTGAGACTTTCTGAGACAAAGCCATTTCCAAGGCACTGCGCTGGGCGACAGCAAACCCGAACCCCATCCGCCCCTCCGCCCACGTTATCGCCTTATCAAGATCAATGGGCGGATAGGAAACCTTGGTTTTTACCAACCTTTCCAGAGTTTCCGCCACACCTGTTTCGGCCTGATAAAGTGGCGACAAATAGACATTACCACGCTCATCAACAAGGGTTCTGTCCTCCACGCCATGCAAAATGGCTTCTTTTAAAATTTCACCGGGAATCTCCAGCATCTGCTCGGCCGCTGGAATGAGATCTTCACGCGGGCAAAAGCAATGCCCTTCCTCCGACATGGTCTGCAATATATACAGGATTCCCGCCCGCGCGCGATTTTGGGAATGAGGTGGCACCCCTAAACTCAACGCAACCCGATCGGCTGTTTTAAATCCAATCCCCCAAACTTCGTAACACAGCCGGTAGGGATTTTCCCGCACAACGGTGATGGCGTGCTCCCCGTATTGCTTATAAATCCGCATCGCACAAGCGGTCCCCACCTCATGAGATTGAAAAAATACCATGATGTCACGGATGGCTTTCTGCTCCCGCCAGGACTCCTTGATCATCTCACGACGCGTTGCCCCAATGCCTTCCACCTCTTGCAAACGCACGGATTCCTTATCAATGACCTCCAGGGTACGACTCCCAAACGCCGCTACCAAACGTTCGGCCAATCCGGCCCGAATCCCCTTGATCATACCACTGGCAAGATAACGCTTAATTCCCTCGGTGGTTACCGGGGCATGACACTCTATACGAGTCGCCAGGAACTGCCGGCCATGTTTCGCATGATGCGTCCAACGGCCTTCAGCCTCAATCGTCTCTCCCTCAACGACCGTTGGCGCATTCCCAACTATCATGACCTCGTTTTTCTCGAGTTTCCCTCTAGGGATTACCCCGCACACACAATAGCCGGTTTCTTCGGAACGGTACACAACACGGCGTACGGCACCCTTCAGGATTTCAAGAGCCCCGTCCTCAGGAACGGCCGAAGCGCGATTTTGTGTAAAATCAATTTCCTCTTGCACAATGGTGAAGGATGCTACCTGCTCACCGGCAGTCCGTCAAACCGTGTCTCCCACCCACCGCAGGGGCATTTCATCTGCCATAGTCAAAAGGGGTTCATAATCGTCGTGTAGGCGATTTGTTTTTCCGGTAGATCCTTTCGGCGTGCCGGACGTTGTCTGCGCCGGCGCCGGAGGCACCCCCGGTTACCTCATGAGCCCGGAGAACAAGGTGACGGAGAACAAGGTGACAGGTTAATAGACTGTAAGGCGTGAATTTCCGAGCAATCTTT
>JBAWZF010000020.1 GCA_037143175.1 bacterium | reverse complement strand
GCGACTTGGCTTCTGCGGCTGGGGGATACTCTACCCCGCCGGTGTTTCCCGGCCACCTGCTGCCCATTTCTTGGATGGCCCTATGGTTTACGGAAGTGGGGAAAGTTCTGCTCTGTATGCTGGCCCGGATATGGGCAGAGCAAACATAGAGTCCATTCTCTTTGTGTTTTCCGGCAGGCCATCCGACCTATCCTCGCTGGGGGAAGTGGGTTTCACATTGAACGTGGGGGGAACTCTGGTGTCACAAAGTTTTCTTACGGCCGAGTTCCTATCTACGAGCACTTGTAATTTGCCAGTTCCAGTACCGGGAGTAGGGAATGGCGAGGTGCTGGGAATTATTTTTCCCGATGCCTATCATGCCGCTGCTCGAGTATGGCTAGATCTTGGGTCAGTAACGGATGCCCAGATTGGGTCGGTCACGATAACAACGCCCATTGATTTGAGAGTGGATATCTTCGGAATTGGAAGGTATGCAATTCCTGAAGCGCCAAGCATCTCTTACTCAAATCTCAGGAAACGCGACCTGCCGCCCCCACCTTCAGATACAGAAACTTCTTATCTGTACAGGATTGCCAATAACACGCCCAATAGCGGAGCGGCGGGCTTTCATCAGGTTCCTGATGGTGGAGCAACTGCACTATTACTGGGTTGCTCGCTGGTGATCCTGGGCGTCCTTCAACGGCGTATACATGCCAAGCCCTAATTGCTAATCCCAATAAAACAAGACCCCCTCAAAGTTAAACCCGCATCCCTTATGGGAGCGGGTTTAACTTTGAGGGGGTCTTGTTTTACGAACAGAATAAACAATGGATCTAGCTGGTTGCCAAAATTAATAATGCAAATTAACCGTTACGCCATAGTTTTCCAGAACAGGGATCTGATTAGTTATTGCGTCCAGGCTCAATGGATTACCGATCAAATAAACCACATCACCTGTTCCTAAGCCTCCATGCAAAGCATTGGTAACGAAGGAAGAAACATCCACAAGATTGTTGGTTATACACTGCACTAAAGTGAGATTGGTGCAGGTAGAGATGTCCAGCGAACTTAACTGATTTCTCTGACAAAACAAATTCGTCAACGCATAACAACCTGAGAGATTAAGTGACGTCATGTCATTGTCGTTGCACGCCAGAACTGAGAGGCGGGATAACCCGGACACATCGAGTGTACCCAGCGAATTATCCGAGCAGATCAATTCAGCAACATTGGTGCAGCCGGATAAATTCAAGTTTGTTAACCCGTTGCCATAACAGAAAAGCGTTCTGAGGCACTCCATGCCAGACATGTCGAGCATGTGCAGTGGATTAAACATACAGATTAAGGCATAAAGGTTGGTGCAGTCAGTCAGGTTCAGGTTTGTAATCTGATTATCATAGCAATACAACTCTTGCAGCGCCCCCATCCCGGAAACGTCCAAGGAGCTCAGAGCGTTGCTGGAGCAATCCAATAAGGTCAAGTCGGCAAACGCATTCAGCCCCACGGCGTTGCTGATACCCAGCCCCTCCAGATTCAGGTCATCTATACCAAGCAAATCGACATCGTAATATAAATCTGCTGGTTCGAACTTGGTAGGAAGCGCATTACTAATTGCGTTCCTAAACGCCGGATCAGAGAAATTAAGAACCTCAACCTCCCGGATTTTGTAAAAGACCGATGGTTTGGTCGAAGCCAATGAAACCGTATTCGTCAAGAGTACAGCCCCTACGAATTCGAAGTTTCCAGCCATTATGTTTGACGACTGGGCTACAATGTATCGCTCTGCTGTTGAGGTCCACTGCAAGGTTACCCCCGTCATATCACTCGAAATATCAGTGATCTCCAGCGGCTGAGTCTTGCCGACATTTATAACCAGAAAAATAATGAACAAAAGTACTGGAACAAAATGCCTCATCTGCATATTACTGAACAGGCTACTCATTGATTGGTTCTCCCTTTAACACAAAGCATATGTTTTTGCTAACGCCGCCTTACCGATGCCTTACCGATCCGCCATTATCCCGTAGTATAAAGCCGTTCGTCACTCCGATATCAATCACTTAGTATGTGCTCAGCGTAGGCAGGTGTACGTTCGTGTGGATCGATGCCCAGAGTTCATGTGAAAGTGAGACTATTGCGAAGACTCATTAGAATCAGAAATCCGTTCCACCCATTCTTCACGCCAAAAAAGAAAGCAGGATCTATCGCATGGCCCGAAATCCCTCGTCCCTTCACAAATAACATCGCGCAAAATAACCATGCCGCTGCATTTCTTGACGAGATAATCTCTCTCATCCAGGAATTTTAACACTCTCTTGAAAACTGTCTGCGTCGTTCCGCAGTAGGGCCACATTTCCTCCATGAAAGCACAATGCTTGAACTGGTTCCACGAGTTGAGCGTGGCTTCAATTTCTTCTCGCGACCGAACCCGAACCTTATCACCTGGTTTCAATTCAACCCGAATCAGGCCAGGAATGTTACTGGATGTTGTCATACGTCCCCCCCTATTGCGCCTGAAAATGAAATTATGAAGATAACACACCCGCCGTCGGATAAACCGTTTGAGACGGTTAATCCGTTGCCATAGGACGTCGAAGAAAGCCAACGGTTCCCCCATCCCACTAACACAGCATAACTGGCAAAGAGCCTGCTTCATGGATACAAGGATTTCCTTGCAAACATTATCCGAACCCCTTTTTTCATCCCTTTCATAAGGCCATACTCTTTCAATCGCCAGATCGTATTGGTGGAAAATATTCGCCTAATCCGATTGAGTTTGTTTTTCCGGTCAACTTCCCGAATCATTTCAGAGACGATTTTTCTGAATTTATCCCTCGGCAGAGATATACAGAAACTGTCCAGGTTTTGATAACTGTGCAGGCAAACGTCATAATCGTCGGCGATGAGCTTCTTTTCTTTGCACAACTCATACAGTTCCGTCCCTGGGAACGGGCTAAAAACGTTGAAACAGATATACCCGTTAATTTTCCGGATGGCGTTGCGGGTATTAAGCAGTGACTCTTCCGTCTCTTGAGGAAACCCGGCCATTATGTAGGCCTGAAGTTCGATCCCGTATTTATTGACCAATTTGCAGGCGACCAGAGCCTGTTCGATCGTGATGCCCTTCTTGATTTCCTTCAACACCCGATTATCGCCCGATTCAATACCCAGTTCGATCATATGACATCCCGCCGATTTCATGAGGGACAAAGTTTCATCATTGATCACGCCGACATTCATCTCGCATTTCCATTTCAAATCAGGGCATTTCAACTTAATCGTTTCGCATAATTCTTTCAGCCATTTCCTGTTTACGCCAAAAGAGTCGTCTGCAAACCTGACCGAAGTGAATCCCCGTTTCTGGAGTCGTGCAAGCTCCTTGACAACATTCCCCGGAGATCGTAGCCGCACTGTTCGGCCCCAGATTTTCCGTGATCCGCAGAAAGTACAGCCAAAAGGACATCCACGGGACGCGAAGATTGAACCAAACGCGTTCAATGGATACTGGTCATACCCGATAAGCACCTCTTCCATCGAATCATACGGAAAACAAAGCGAATCCAAATCCTGAATCAAATCCCGTGGTCCGGTTTCAATAACCTGGCCATGACTGCGATAGGCAATGCCATATATGTGGCTAAACGATTTCTTCTGTAAAACCGCATCAAGGACTTCAAGGATGGTCCGCTCCCCTTCCCCTCTCGCGGCAATGTCAATCGCACCACACTTGAGTACCTCCGAACCGACCATGGAAGGATGAGGCCCGCCAACGAGGACCAAAGTGCTGCTATCAATGTCTTTGGCGATCTGGGCAACCCTTTCAACGGCCTTGAAATTCTGGGATGTGCAAGAAATGCCAACGACAGTGGGACTGACTTTTCCGATGGTCTCCCGAATCTCGTTCCAGATCGGGGCACTCGCATCCGCAAGATTATTAATGTAATTGGTGTAGCCTTCTCCCGCCTGAAAGGAGAACGTAACATTATCGTTACCCAAAACGGATTTGGGATTGAAGTCGGAATTATACGCAGAAACCTCCCATGACGTTTCTTTTTTCACGGTTCCCGCAAGATAACCCAAAGAGAACGGATATCCATTAAATGAGAAGGTATCCTTGAAAAGCCTGAAGAAAGGGGGCTGGATAAACATGACTTTATTATTTGGCATAACGGTGTCCCTGATTTAGCCTAAATGACGATAGCAAAAGCCACCAAATCGCTCGAACATCGATTCTGGGACATATTGCAATAGACGCCTCATCAACTGGTAAGATCCAGAATGCTCGCGTACAGTAACCTCATTGCGAACTTTTCGCGGATACTGGAATTCCACCAAATCAGCCTCAACAGCACCCCAGCGCCCCTTAAAATCCATTAACTCCCGATTATGGGGTGAAGTCCGGCCGAAATCAAAAACTTCAAATCCCTGGCGACAGGCTGATTGGATCGCCTCCCAGAACAGATAATGGTTTGGATTAAAGTCCCAATAAGTATGATCGGAAACCCCAAACTCCGCGGAAACACGATCCTTAAAATGGAAGAGCATCAGGCCGGCAATTGGTTTCCCGTCTTTGATCGCAAGCAACGCCGTAATATGGTTTTTTTCGAAAAACGTGTCCCATAGAGATTCAAAGAAAGTATAGGGCTGGGGCGGAAGACAAAGCCGCTGTCGGGTCATCACGTAGAGCCGATAAAAAGCCTGCAAGTCAGATTTACTTTCCACAGTTCGCATGGTCAGTTCGTTCTTAATGGCCCGCGATATTTTTTGCCTGATGCAAGACCGATGGAAGTTTTTCCATAACTGTTCCGGCCCCTGCTCCAGTGAAAGATAGTGAATCTTATAAAGTCCACTACGCCCAAGCCGGCCATCTTGGACCAATGGCAGAGCCCTGTACGTTCTGATTTCAACCCTGGAGATTCCGAGTTTACGGGACAAGGAAAGGGAAGAATCAAAGAGAATGGCAAAATCATCACTGGTCGAAATCAAAGGATCACACCCTGAGGCGAAGGGAATACTAACCAGTCTTTTGCCAGTAAGCCAACTTCTTACCTCAAATAGGGGCATCGCCGCCCGGATGTTGTCACTCGTTCCATCCAACAGGGTCAGGTAATGGCCCTTCATGTGAGGAAAGCTCGCTTCCATCACCCGCTTCCACCCAGACAAATGGTAAACCATACCCAAGGGATGGCTCTCGACAAACCTGTCCCAACGTGGATCTGTTTCCGGCACTATTAATGTGACTTGCTCTGACATCTATTTCAACTTTGGTGGAATATAACCTCTGGCCATATAGTAAACAAGTTTCAGACCCTGCTCGATGAAATCACAAACCCCATGATACTGGATCCACCACTTGTCAAGCCCGTGGTTGTCTCCCTCAAAGGAAGCGTGAGGGTATATCTTGATCCGAAACGGTGCACCGATTGATTGGTAGACGAGATAACTTCGCCGCGTATGAAATCCAGGGGACACGAGTATGACACTCCTGACTCCCTCCCCAGCGAGAATCTTCATGGCTTCTGTTGCGGCTGTGAGTGTCACTGGATGATGGGAGGAGGTTATAATGACTCGGCAATTCGTCTCATCCAGTCCGAGTCCGTCCAATGCCTTTCGAGCGACGGAAAGGGGGGCTTTAAGGTCGGCCGACAGGAATTCGCAGGACGCTGTTTGATGCAAGACAACGACCATTCGGCGCGCCTTTCCCAATGACACCATACTCGCCGCCCGAGCCAAGAGATGTCGATCGACATGCTCGCTGCTTTCCAGAACCACAACGTCTGCGGCACTTTCCATCCGGTCATTGACAGGGGCCATGTACCTGCCAACTTTGAGAAGGAACTTATCACAGGATCCGAGGGCAAACAGCAACAGTATCCCCGCGAAACTAATCCCTCCCCATATCCATTTCGATGACTTCTTCATCCAGTACATTTCACTATGACGCGTCGTATCCAGAAACACGATTACATATCGCATCTTTGACAAATAGGAATGCTGTGAAACTGTTTCTTCTGATGAAGCTTGCGGACTTCGTCCAATTTCTGGCAGTTCCATATTTCACGAATCGATTGGGATGCAAGGTTTCCAATCACATAATCACCATCAAGATCTGCACAGCAAATCGTTACGTCTCCATTCCAGAACACAGTCAATCGCTCCCAAATGTTCGGACATGTATCTGTCCTTTCAAATGAAGTCGTCTCACCCGTATGCTTTTTTGCGAAATGCTCCGAAATTCGTCCGGAAATGCGGGCGTGATCTACCCGGCCACGCCAATGGTTTAGAAAATCATCAATTTCGCGACAATTCTCTTTTATGGCATAACAAATCACTTCAATTACGGGGCCGTTCGCACCACTCTTTTTCCTATGTTCGAGTAATGCCGTAATATTGCCAACCACGCAATCATGGCTTACCCCTTTCATGATCTGCTCATGAAGTGCTGCTGAGTTTGCTAATATTGAAAACATGATATGGTCTGCGCTGGTTAACCCCGCACTCATTAATTCTTTCATCAATGTCGAATCCAGATTCACACCATTAGTGATTATGTGCAGAACCAATCCGGAGTTTTTTATAAACCGAACCATTTCTGGAAGACGCGGATGTAGGAGTGGTTCTCCGTGTAAGTAAAGATGAATTCTTTTAACGCCAAGTTTAGCTGCCTCTGAAATGATCCCCTAGAAGAGGCCCATATCCATGAAACCGCGCTTGCGTGTGCTTCGCCCAACAGAACAACACGAACACGCTATGTTGCATACGTTGGCGGACTCAATTTGAAGGCTGGGGGGGTATACGAGTTTTGCGATAAGGAAGCCCCATAACTCGTGGCAGAAGATACCGAATTTTTCCGTAATAATTCACAATGCCAGATATCGATTTGACAAACTTGAGTTCTTCTATCGCAAATCGGATCTTCGACATTATTTATTACCTCCCCTATTGCACACTTTAACTGGTTCATCCGCCGAAAGCGGAGGAGGCAATCTCAACTTTTCGACAAATTGATGATGAACCAGTTGTGTGGATATAATCCCCACCAAGGCCATTTCACCTGTCTCACCGAGCGGAATTCCTTGCTTGGCTTTCATAACAAGTTGACTTACGGCCGCCGGATTGAACAAACCCGTCATTTTTACTTTTTCGGGTGACAGCAACTCGCGCACATAATCATGCCCCTTTTCATTGAAGAAACTACGCTGGACGGGGGCGCGGTAGGGGCGTTTGGGCCGCCTCCATATTTCCCTGGGAAGCCACTTACGACCAAGTTTTTTTAACATGTATTTCTCGGTCAAGCCATGCAACTTCAGATTAGCGGGTAGGCGATTACAGAACGCGACAACGCGATAGTCCAGAAAAGGGTAGCGTCCTTCGACGGAATGGGCCATCGTAACGCGGTCGCCCTGAGAAGAGAGCAGGTATTGCGACATAAAGACGGTTATTTCAATAAATTGCGCCTGTTCCAGAGAGCCCCAGCGTGAAAATTGAGACGGGTAGACGATCTGCTCTATGGCTGATAAAGATTGTCCCGCCAATTCCTGCTTTAAACTTCCAGAGAAAAAGCGACAGGTCCGTCGGTTATTCCGCCAACGCACAGCATGCGAATAAGTTGGCGCATTCACTTCAGTCAATCCCCCTCTGAAGAACTCCGCCAGGAGGGCAGGATTGTTTCTGCCTAACTCCGCAATATCGGCATAAAGCCGACCGAAAAGCATTGGACGCCGCGTGGATTCAGGCTGACTGGCCCAGAAACGTCTGATCTTGGCTTCCTTGAAAATGTCGTAGCCGACCAGGAATTCATCGGCACCTTCTCCCGTAAGCACGACCTTGTATCCGGAATCCCGCACCAGTTTGGACAATAGAAACATTGGCGCGGGAGAAGTGCGCATCACGGGGATCTCGGTGTGCCAGATTACCTCCGGGAAAACACGCCCGATGTCATCGTATGTGGCATGAACCACCTGATGGTCCGTCCCAAGAAACTGTGCCATCTGTCTTTGAAAGACACTCTCGTCAAAATTCACATCGCTGAATGAGATAGAAAACGTATCCAGATGGTTTTGCGTATAATTGCGAATAATCGAAGCGATAATGGATGAATCCAGACCACCGCTCAAGTAGGCACCCACCGGCACATCAGCTCGCAAACGAAGCCGTACGGCCTCCACCAGCAGGTGTTCAAATTCCTCCAGATACTCATCCAGGAATCGAGACCGGGCAGATGCGCCCGTGAATTCATCCGCGCATTGAAACTCAGGTTCCCAATACTGCCGAATGGTGAACTCTTCCTTATGAGCCAGAAAATAGTGTCCCGGCGGGAGTTCAACAATTCCCTTAAAAGCCGTGAGCGGTGAGAGTGGACTCCAAAAGGTGAAGATTTGATCAAGCGTAACGGGATCCAGCTCGGCCTTGACGCGCGGGTCAGACAAGATCGCCTTGATCTCTGAGCCAAAAATGAGACACCCGTTGGATCGGGTGTAGAACAGCGGACGAATGCCCAGCCGGTCACGGGCGAGAAAAAGAGTCTGGTCGCGGGAATTCCAGATGGCGAAAGCAAATTGGCCATTCAGCTTTTCCAGACATCGCGAGCCATATTCCTCATACAGATGCAACAGAACCTCGGTGTCCGTATGGGTCGCAAATTGGTGTCCGCGAGATTCCAGTTCCGGTCGCAGTTCAAGGTAATTGAATATTTCGCCGTTGAATACAATCCAAAGTGTACCGTCCTCATTGCAGATGGGTTGTTGACCGCCTGACAGGTCGATAATGCTCAGCCGCGCGCTACCAAGCCCCACACGTCTATCAAGATAGATTCCAAACTCATCGGGACCCCGATGCCGAATCATGGCCAGCATCTGGCGAAGAGCGCTTTCGCTAGGCGGTTCGCCCGAAACTTCTTTGAATATGCCTACTATTCCACACATAACTAACTTTCGACCAGAACAGGTTGAGCATGCAGGTAAGAAGCTGCGCGCCGTTTGGATTCGATGTCCCTGAAAACTCGTTTAACTTGTTCAGCCGTAAGTCCGACCACGCGCCCCACCTCCGAAGGACTGACCTCTTGATTCTTCCCATATAAAATCAAGTCCATCTTTTCATAAGGTACTGAAAAGAAAAACTCCTCCTGGCTTTGAGGCAACGAGTATGTATCGGTGGTAGGGGGGCGGTTGCGAATAGCTTCAGGCAACTGCAAATACTCCGCCATCTGATAGACTTGCGTCTTGTATAGGTGAGCAATTGGCTTGATATCCGCCGCTCCATCACCCAGTTTGACAAAGAACCCCTGGTCATATTCCAACCGGTTTGGAGTACCCGTAACGGCATAATTTAATCGGTCGGCATGATAATATTCCAGCATCTTGCGAGTCCGCTGCTTAAAATTCGATGCCGCCACAATCCCCAGGTACGATTCGAGCGTCAGGCGAACCTCCGAGCGTTGACCTGACGGATCCTGAACAATCACCGAAAAAAGCCGGTACTGATCATCTGCCAGGACGCTCGGGAGCACGATTTTCGATTTCCAACCAGCCCCATATTCAGGAACGACTAATCTGATGGCGTCGTCCCTACGTAGGTAACAGCCGACGGACTCGAGGATTCCCGTAATGTCTTCGTGGACCTTTTCAATCCCCAAATGATTGCTCACCTGTTGGCTCAAGGGTAATGTTTCATGCCCGGAATCCCGTTCTGGCATCAGGAGGCCCAGCACTCGCTCCCGTCCCAATGCCCTAACGGAGAGGGCACCCACCACGCTACTATCTATCCCCCCCGAGAGGGCCACAACAACCCCCTTTTTCTTGAAGCGTCGCAGCACATATTCGCAAATGACTGAGGTGATTTTATCAACCTCGCGAGCGCAATCGAGGCTCATATGATCGGCAGAGAATAATTTGGTATTCATGCTGTCCTTTCGGCCCGGGGTCAGACTGAAGTTACAAGCCGTTTCCTAGCGAGATACCCAGCCACCTTGTTCACGCTGTCGAAATTCGCGGGGATCATTTCCTCTGGCTGGATCTTTACATTATAGGTCTTCTCCAGGAAAGAGATCAGTTCCAGGATGCCCGTTGAGTCAATGATACCTCCTCCCATGAATGAAGTATCGTCTTGTAGTGAGTCCACCTCACCGAACAAGAAGGTCTGTACAACAAACTTCCTTATTTCGTTCGTATTGTCCATCTGCTGGCCCTCCCCTTCGCTTACTATTCACCTGTTGTGGTGGCTTCTCCCCCCCCACGGGCGAAGCCCTGCGACAAACTCCTCCATACTCTTTGCCGCAGGCAGCGGGACGGTAACTGTGCCGGCGGGTCGGGGGGGCGGCACAACGAGGTAAATATGAGGTACAACATTGCGAGTAATGACACAACCGGGGCCGATGACAGCGCCAGCCCCAATTGAAAGTGTCCGCCCGGCGCTACAGGCGATAACACAGTGCGGTCCGATGAAGGCATCCCTCTCGATAATCACACGGCCTGATCCCCGAGTATGCGCAATAATGACAACCCGGATGCTGATTTGAACATTTTCACCAATCTCGATGCATTCGGGATACTCGTTGTCAATGAATACGTCGTCGCCAATGAAGACGTTGTTGCCGATTTTTACGCCGCGAGCGCGATGCAATAACGGGCGAAGACTGGTGGCACCAGGGCTGAAACGAGCCAGAATATGAAAAAAACGGTTAAAGATTCGTCGGACCAGAGACTTCTTCATAGCGAACTCCTCATGACTGAGTGTTCAACAGCCTTTCATTGAAGGCGGATAGCTGACTCCGCGGGTAAAGCCACGAATAGCAATGATCACGAGTCCCTGTCAGGAGACGCCGGGCCACCGGCCACAGTCTCCTGGGCGGAGGCGGAATCTCCTGCGCGCTTACCGGTTGTCTAAAGAACGATTTAATGTCCAGCGTGTCGCCTGTATTCACCTGAAAGGATGGACTGACGCGTCCGCAAACGCCCGAAAACATAGGGACCGTAGCCCGCGATTCGACAGTCAACCGCTCACTCTCGTTCTCGGTTACCCAGGCACGCTCTACCATGATCTGATCTACCCCGTCGGGGATCAGCACGAACACTCGCCGTTGATAGGTTTTGACTAAAAGGCACGACCCCTCCCGGCGCACCTTGAAATTGGTGCGGGCAATGCCGGTGGGTGAAAGCCATCGCACAGGCCCAAAACCCGCCACCATCTGTGCGAATTCTGCAAGAAATCCAAATCCCTCAGCCACATCCTGATGGTGCCCTGCGATCACGATGGGCTGACGTAGGAACCCAGCCAAAACAGCGGCGGTCCTCCAATCAGGCAACATTCGGATTCGGGGAATAGTGGCGATTCCTCCCGGCATGACTTCCGCCATGTCCATTCCTAAGCAGCAAGGCCATGACTCCATCGGATCGAAATGAAACAGATGATGAGCGGTGGTCAACGCGGCCTCAAACCCAAGGGCAGCCATAGCGGGAAACATTGCACGAGCGACACCCCCGTGGGGAGGTTCCATTACCCGATCTACGACCATTCCATGGCATCGCTCAAACGCTTCGATACGACGTAGTGCCTGAGCGAGCAGTGCCAGGCGGCCACCATCGGAACTGCAGTTGACAAGCTCGAGATAAGTATGATCATTGCCGTGAACGATCAACGAGAGATGCTTGGGATTCTTCCGGAATATCTCAACGGCCTCGTTACCAGCATGCACGGCATCTAACGGTACCATTGCAATCGCGGCATGGTAACCATACGCGCGCGCATGACTGGCCAACTCGCGAAAATCCAGGCAACCGAATCGTGGACGGACAAGACTGGGATCGTCGAACACAAAGCAGGCCCGGAAAGGGCCGGGATCCCAGTCAACCTTAGACGTCCTAACTCGAATGAATTCCAGGAGCGGCAGCAACCTTACAAATCTTCCCGGCTGGAAATAGTCAAGAAGTTGACCGCCCGCGCCCAACGTTGGCAAATCGAGCGCGACCACATCAGTACTCGACTGGCCGCTACCCTGTCTTATCCAGAAAGCACAACCTTCCATTGAGCCGACAATCTCACCACCCTCTACCGGGGCCAGAGGGATAAATGAGGAAACATCAGAGTCCTCCATGCACTGCCCTCTCAGGCAGGTATTCAACGAAGACAAAGCACGAAACTCAACCTTGGGGGAACGACGAATGGTTGCTGCTCCTGTCCCGGGATCATAGAGCAGCCTCGGGACGTTCACCACTCCAGCGACGCAACCATCAACACCGTCCCCTCTGAGCTCAATGATCCCTTTAATGATAGCGGCGTGACAAGCCTCTCCGACGGGCACGAAATCGACGGGAAAGAGCTCGCTGATAGCGCGCAGAAGCGACTGGACTCGCTTAAACCCGAGATCAGGCGCCACCCCCATGCACACCCGCTTTTTCGTCATTTCTTCACTTCTCATTTTCACGACCTGCTGAAGTCATATCTCTCAGTCTTAACTTTAGAACTTTTCCCGCTTCATTGTGCGGCATGTTCTTGAGAAAAAAAACCGTCTTGGGCACCTTAAATGAAGATAGTCGCTCTCGACAGTGGGTCACAACATCGTCTGGCGTGATTCCTGACTCTCGTGTAACCACCACGAACGCATAAATTGCTTCGCCCAATATTTCATGGGGTAGTCCCAGAACCGCAACTTCAACGATCTCAGGGAGTTCTGCGATAACATCTTCCACCTCTTTGGTACTAACGCGGTTGCCACCAGACTTGATCAGTTCTCGTTCCCGTTCTACGATGTATATGAAGCCATCTGCGTCCACCCGGGCAATATCGCCGGTATAAAGACTGCCGTTTCTGAAGTACCTGGCTGTCTCAATAGAATCGTGCCAATAGCCTAAAGTGATATTTTCACCGGTGGCTACAATTTCGCCCGTCTCCTCAGAACCCGGTCGTACTGGTGCGCCATCCGGCTTCAGCACTTCGAGACAAGTCAACGGAAGACCTTTGCCAATTGATCCGAGTTTATCAGCGAGTCGCTCTGGCGGCAGATAACTCAACCGGGCAGTGGCTTCTGTCTGCCCATACATGAGATAGAAGCGGACATTGGGAAATCCCCTAACAATCTCAACGATATGCGGATTAGGAAGTTTTCCACCCGCCTGCTGGAGCCAGCGAAGTTTAGGAAACCTCAACTCGCAGAATCGCGAATTCCGCAGCAGAATTTGATAAGTTGAGGGTACGCCTGCGAACCCGGTGCACTCTTTATGCAACATCTCCTGCACCACCGTTTCAGGATACATGAATTCATTATTCAGTACAATCGATCCTCCAGCCATCAAATGGGTATGCAGTAAGGACGCCCCAAAACAGTAGTGAAAAGGGAGCACTACCATCACCCGATCCGCAGGCGTCAAGCCCATATAAGAGATAATATCAAACGAATTGCATGCAATATTCCGATGGGTGACCATGACGCCTTTTGGCTCTCCAGTTGACCCCGAAGTAAACATCAAAGCGGCTAGGTCCCTGTCAGGATTGATGTTCGGCATTTGGATCCCCGCATTGTCTGGCAGATTTTGGAAGTCGGATTCACTCAGGAGCCCCACGCCCACCTTCTCCGCCAAAGGTCGCAACCGGTTCATAAAGCGTCTTGACACGAGCACTTCCTTGATGCCCGCACTGGCTACGATTTTTCCAAACGATTGTTCCGTAAGTTCCGTCTGAAAGGGAACAACCGCAAGTCCAGCTTGGATTATCCCTAAATAGCCAGTCACAAAGAAAAAGCCGTTTTCAGCCCATATTCCAATTCGGTCACCCTTTCCATGGCCCCGTGCCAACAGGCCGGTCGCAAGACGTGCGACACTCTGGCGAAGGTCGCGGTAGGTCAATACGCGATCGCCACAAAGTACTGCACTGGCAGCGTCATCGCCTTTGCAAAGAATGGTCTCAGCAACGTTCATGGTTCTAACTTCGTCACGGCCCTAAGGCTGCGGTAAAATCCGCAAATTGCCCGGAGCGGAAGGCAATGAAACAATATTGATGCGCTCCAGCTTCACATTGGCCTCGCTGCCACGAATAATGAGCTGATGGATTCCCTGGCTTAGGGTGAAGATTTTCGGAACGAACTGGTTGTTGTTAAAAGTGCCGTTACCTCTCCAGCTGACGACCCGTCTTTCAAAACCCATGGTGACGGGAATGTCCCAGATCATGGTCGGATATTGCGGTTCCGCGTCTATGTTCACTAAGAAAGAGTTCGCGACTTCGCTTGACGCATTCACGATTCCCTGAATTATGTAGTCACCCTCAAAAATGATGGCAAACGTGTAGGCTGCCCGACCCGCAGTGGCGGGATCAACCGTTTCCAATTGCTGGAAGATATAACTATTAGTGACGGTGCCAAAGGGGGCGGAGATGGCGCCAGATATAGCAGGGAACGAAAGCTGCGTCACTGCCACGCTGGGAGAAATCACCCCGACTGTCAGGTTTGACTCAACGACGGTCTGGCCATTGCTAACGCGAAGCTTCCAAATATATGTGTTGCTGACCGTGTTCTCTGTATAATAATAGCTTATGCTATTTACTGCGCCTGTTCCGCTTTGCAGGACCGTCTCAGCACCATCATTTACAGAACAAATCCACTGCCATATAATTGGATTTCCAATCGCATCAGAAGCCGTCCCTGAATACTGTATCACAGATCCCGCAAATACCTGGAGGCCTGGAGTATTGGTGTCAACATCAGCAACACTCTGAGTAATAGCTGAAACTATCGGAGGCACCCAAGCAGCGCCATTCACGGTTGCACTTGCGCCACCTCCGCCCGTAAAGGTTACGGTCTGGATATTCGTACCTGCGATAGCCGGATAATAACGCACAGTCACGGCCTGACTTTGTCCTGCCCCAAGACTGTACGAACCCCCGGCAACAACACTGAATGGTGCCGCCACATTCGCACTACCCGAGAGGGTTCCCCCTCCGGTATTTTGCACGGCAAAAGTCCGATCCGCAGTCATTCCCACATTGATTGACCCAAAGCCCTGGCTTCCCGGCGTGACTGAAATCGCAGGAAGTATTGCAGCGGTGCCACTTACCGGCGCGCTTGCTCCGGCACCACCCGTGAATGACACGCTCTGGGCATTCGTGCCTGAAGTGGTAGGACTATAGCGGACCGTTACAATCTGGCTGAGTCCTGCACCAAGACTGTAACTGCTCCCGGCAACAACACTGAATGGTGCCGCCACACTCGCACTTCCCGAGAGGGTTCCCCCTCCTGTGTTTTGCACAGTAAAAGTACGATCCGTTGTCGTTCCAACGGTGATCGGGCCAAAGCTCTGGCTTCCCGGCGTGACTGAAATCGCTGGAAGTATCGCAGCTGTGCCACTTAGCGGCGCGCTTGCTCCGGCACCACCCGTGAATGACACGCTCTGGGAATTCGGGCCTGAAGTGGTAGGACTGTATCGGACCGTTACAATCTGGCTGAGTCCTGCACCAAGACTGTAACTGCTCCCGGCAACAACACTGAATGGTGCCGCCACACTCGCACTTCCCGAGAGGGTTCCCCCTCCTGTGTTTTGCACAGTAAAAGTACGATCCGTTGTCGTTCCAACGGTGATCGAGCCAAAGCTCTGGCTTCCCGGCGTGACCAAAATCGAAGCAGCTGTTGTGGTCGCAGCGCTCTCAAATACCCCGATATCCCAAGCGGTCCGTGTGACGCCTGCCCGGTCAACGCCCATCTCCGGCACGTACCACGGGAATTGGGA
This sequence comes from bacterium, assembly GCA_037143175.1. Lineage (NCBI taxonomy): Bacteria > bacterium. Next base: position 31,417 of record JBAWZF010000020.1, on the reverse strand, counting down.
TAAATTCACCCCAGCGTAGTTTGCCGTTAGACGGTAGTCATGACCTGTGACATTCGCAAACGGCGGCAGTGTTAAATCCGTGGCGCCCGTACCTTTGCTGTGAGCATCGCAATGGTAGTGGCCAGTGCAGCCGTTCGTCGGCTGGTCGGTTGCGTTCGCACCGTAGAAGTTGTACCAGTAACCCGAAGCATGTCCGGGCCCATTTGCACCATAGCTGAAGTCATATTTGTTGACCCCGCTCGGAGGCATTGTGTTCCAGTAACTCCAACGACAGAAGTATTCTGACGCTCGCTGAATGTAGGAGTTGTAATCGGCGTTAAGCGTATAAGACAATGCCGGGGTTCCTCCCCACGCACCGCCAAGGATATTCATGGAAATCCCCTTATAGAAGACGTTGTTGTATAAATAAGCATTGATGGGCTTAACACCATCGTCCAGGCCATCCGGCCCCACTTTCAGATTGGTATCATTCCCGTCATAAACATTATGCACCATGTAGAGATTGTACGGGCCGGCATATATCTTGGAGCCAATCTGAACATTCCCGTATACTACACAGTTGATAAGGGAGAAAGTAATTCCGGCCGGCCACTGCACGCCGGGATCAGGACCACTTAAATTAATTCCAAACTGATTGCTGCAGGACAAGCAACCGATGAGCTTGTAGTTAATTGGAAAGCTGCTATCCCCGCCATTCTCGCCCAGATCGAATCCCTTATCATTGTTGTATGAGGTACAGTTTATCCAAGTAACCACGCTGTTCTGTGCCTTGAAACCTATGCCGCAGTCCAAGACATCGCTACCGGTCATACTCTTTGCGACACAGTTGCTAACGGTATAATCTGTTACGCGATTATCAGATGAGACGGCGAAACCGTTATGGTAGTTCCCGTTCCCGTCAAACATGCATGTATTGACCATTCCATTCCTGTGATACTTAACAAACAAATGCCCCTCTGACGCCGTAGTACTCGTCGCATTGTAAATCTTCCCACAAGCGAAGAACTTGACAAACTGAACAGTTCCACCTTCGGTTAATGAGTTAGCATAATACGAGATGCCAATTCTGTCGGAGTTCTTTACAATTATTCCATCATAAAGGTCGCTCACGCCCACGACGCCATCAAAGCTGATTCCCCCAACTGTCACATGCAACAACCCCCAGCCGGTGCCACTTCCGAGTGTCACGCCATTTCCATCGAAAACCACGCTGCCAGAGCCCCATGTCGGATCGCGCTGAAACAGGATTGAGTTAGCAAATGTAGCTCCTGTCGAATAGTACGCTGATGATACATTCACCATTCCACAACCGTTATTCGTTCCACAGATCGTCCCGGACTTGAGTTTGAATACAGTTCCGGCAGGCACCTTCAATGTACTGCTGAACGTGGTCCCCCATCTTGTGGCCACATCGGCGGTATTGGCAGGATTACGCGTGCCCGGAATGGTTTTCCACGCTGCGCCACTAGATGTGCCACTGTTGGTATCGTTGCCAGCCTGAAAATCAATGTAGTACTGGCCCCCTTGGGCAACGGTTACCTCCAGAAATAGGGCAAAGAACAGATTCCAGAAAAAAGAATGAATTGATAATGTGTTCATTGAAATATTCCTTTCAATATTATTTTTCCCAAACAATAAAATAGAAGCATAAGCTGCGCCATGTATCCGCCTGCGCCGATCTATTCTCCTATATTCCCTCAGCCTGAATTCTCATGTACCCCTTGTACCACTCCACAAATTTCGGGATGCCGATGCTTATCGGAGTAGTGGGCTGATAGCCACACTTACTCTGAATTCGGCCAATATCAGCATAGGTCACAGGGACATCACCGGGCTGGAGCGGAAAAAACTCCATTTTCGGAGTAACCCCCAAGGCTTGCCCCAGGGCGTCAATCATGTCGAGCAGTTTTTCGGAACGATGATTGCCAATATTGAAGATCTCATATGGTTCCAACTTTTCGGCAAATAACGAACCCACGACACCTTGGATAATATCATCCACAAATGTGAAGTCCCGACGCATCTCTCCATTGTTAAAAACCATAATGGATTTTCCCGCGAGCATAGCTTCAGTAAACAACCACATGGCCATGTCCGGGCGCCCCCATGGTCCATAGACAGTGAAGAAGCGTAAGCCAACGGTTTGCAAACCATAAAGATGGGTATAAGTGTAGGCATTTAGTTCATTAGCCTTCTTCGTTGCAGCATAAAGGCTGACGGGGGTATCAACCGGATCGGTCTCGCTGAAAGGGAGCTTCTTGTTGCCACCATAGACGCTTGAACTTGAAGCAAATACAAGACGCGGCGTCTTGGCATGCCGACATGACTCCAGAATGTTCAGAAAACCTTCTGAGTTGGCCTTCTGATAGGCAAACGGGTGCGTAATGGAATATCGGACGCCAGCTTGTGCCGCCAAGTGACATACCCTGTCGAACTGATGGGTTTGGAACAGGGATGTCAGAGAATTGTAGTCACAAACATCTGCTTCTACGCCTGTATATCCTGACCGTTTTTCAAGGATTTCATGCCGACTCCGCTTCAACTCTACGGAATAATAATTATTGAAATTATCTAGTCCGACAACGGTATGTCCAAGATCAAGAAGTTTGTTGCTTAAATGAAAACCTATAAAGCCGGCAGCGCCTGTGACAAGTATTTTCATAAGTACTCTCCTTAGAATAGTTGCGTTTATCGAGTCGCGATTCACATCAAATCTTTGCCAGGAACGCACGGCCTAGTGCTCAGCAGACATCTCCGGCTCTCTTTTCCCCGCATCCGTTCCATAATTTTCCCGTCCAAACTTCAGAATACTACCCATACCATCGACACAGGCAATCCACCGGTTCTCGCCAAGCCGGTGCGGGTCAATCGTATGCATCCCGATTCCGTTCCAAGACCACCGATTGCCTGTCGCCATCAGATTCTTGAAATCCAGGACTTCAACCTCATGAAAACTGGTGGGGGTGAGCTCGGTAATCTCAAACGACCGCAGGCCGTAGCCATAGCTGGGAGTATCGACCTGTGCATACCTGTAGATTTTGCCGCGATCTACCTGAATTCGCCCCCCCGGTCTCGCTGCAGTTGGATTATTGCTTATCAAGGGGTTGTTTGTGTGTGGGTGCCAAGGACCAGTTAAATCAGCAGCATAGTATGCAAACATATTGTCATGGTTTGTCGTCGAGGTAAATAACCACCATGTGTCGTTATAGCGAAATAGTGAGGAATCCGCATACTGGACATCTGAAAGAAGGTTGGTCACATATTTCCATTGCGCAGGGAACTTGGTAGCCTCATAAAGCCGGACTGAAGATGCCTGATTTGATTCAGGCACCATATAATAACGCTTCTTCCATTTGAAAACGTACGGGTAGGAGAGATGGAATGGCTCATTCAGGACAATGCGATCATAGGACCAATGAACGGCATCAGGGCTCGTTGCCAGGCCGATATCGCCCTGCCGGGTTGCAGCGTTTTTTACTTCAAAAAACAAGTACCACCTCCCTCCCTCATCTACCATAAATGGGTCCGCAACATAATCTGCGCTGATATCAGTGACATCAGCCGCCGTGAGCACTGGGTTATGTACTCCCGACATAGGAATAAATTGCGTTGGACTGCTCCCTGAATAGATACCTATAGACCAACCCGTCTGCTTTACCACAAAAGGCACATGAAAATGGCCGCTGATGACTAACCCTATCAAAGTTATGCAAATCAGAATGGCCATGCCAACGGCCACTCTGGTGAATCGTCTAGTGTTGCTCATGTTGCTCCTTCGGCTTTCGTGGTCAGCGGATAACCCGCCTCTTTAAGAACGATCACATCCGTGGGGTAACGGCTTGGGCTGACTGGTTCAAGCAGGAACCCCCGTATGATGGAGTAGGCTTGAACCGACCAAATAACAATGTAACGGAATGGTTTTGTCAGGCTCCTGCTTTTCACCATGAATCCAAGGATTAGGAAAACTGATATAACCATCCAAGATAACGCAACAAACCAACAGTTCGTCAGGGCTGAGATCCCTGCTGAGAGGCAGCCTGCTACAAACCACACGAGAAACTGCAGGGCTCGGTTCGCCCCCGCCAGAAAGGCTCTAACTGGCCGACCCTCATGCACTCGGTACCGAATGACTTGTCCGAGGCCCAAATGGAAGCGGTTCTTCATCCGTCTGAACAGAGAACTAATTCTCTCCCGTGGAACGGTGTTATGAACCACCATGTCGATCGGGAGAGCGAGAATATCAAATCCACCCCATATCAGGCGCTCCCCAAGTTCGGCTTCTTCCTCGGCAAAAAGATATGGATTGAAACATCCGACTCGGTTCAGTGCCGTCCGCCTGTAAATTGCTGATCCCGGAGCAACCGAAATGGATCGAATGGCCGGGCCGACTTTGTTTATATCCCGTTCCTCGCCAACAACCGTGCTGCCCTTCCAGTAGATCTCCCTTCTCCTCCCACTGATCGCGGCAACCTTGGGATTCTCTTCAAAGCGGAACAGAGCCTCCTTGAGAAAACCCTCACATATGATCGAATCTCCATCCACAAACATGACGAATTCCCCGTTGCTCTGGAGGAAGCCGATCACCCGCCCTGCCGCGGGGGTTTGCCGCCAATGCGCTCGTAGCTGCAGAACAACAATCGGGTATTGCTTAGCGATCCTTACCGTCTCGTCGATGGAGCAGGAATCCACGAGTATCACTTCCGTATTGTCAAAATGGCGTGACGCACGCAGTGCTGCGTCAATACAAGCACCGATGTGCCGCTCCTCATTCTTGCATATGATTATAATGGATAGTTTCATACCTCTTATCTTACCTTGCGACTCAGTTGCAGGGATCGGGGTTTATATCCTTCGCGGCTCGATACAAGTTAGCGTAGTGTTCAGCCATCTTGCTCGCAGTAAAACAAGATCTCATCTTGGCCTTGGCTCTTGTACCAAGTTGAGCGGCGTAGTCCCGGTCAGTTAGAAAACTGATGATAGCGTCCGCCATTGCTCTCGGGTCGCCATACGGTACAAGCAAACCGTCAGCCCCATGCTGGATAAGTTCGCTGTTTCCTCCTACATCAGTGGCAATCACCGGCTTACCCATAGCCATTGCCTCTAGGATGGCCATGGATAGCGCTTCGCTGGATGACGAACTGACGAATACATCCGTTATTGCCAGTATATCCAGCACGTCCGCTCTTACTCCAAGAAACTGAACCATCGTTCTGATTCCAGAGTCCTCACACTGTCCCCGGAGGGAGGCCAGAAGCGGGCCATCACCGACCAATAGCAACTTCAGATTGGGCTGTACCTCTGCTACCGCGCGGAACGCATCCAAAAGGAGAGAATGGGCCTTTACCGGCCGCAGGTTTGCAACACACGTAATCACCCTCTCTTCCGACTCAAGTCCCAATTCTTTTCTTATATTTTGACACCGCCCTGCACCCTGCGCCTCCACGTCTTCAGGAAGACACACTCCATTAAGGATCACAGAGATATTTCCAGAACGCGCTAATAATCGAAAATGTCGCATCTGGGACTGAGACACCAAAACCACTTTATAGCAGCACCAATTTGTCACGCAGAGCGAAAACCTCTCATATAAGCTTTCCACGTTATAGTTTGAATGAAATGTGCCAATGACGGGGATACCTAACGCCCGACCGCAGAGGCCCGCGTAAAAGCTCGGAAGCCAGATATGCGAATGAATTACATCTGGCCTCACTAATTTTACAGCTCGAATCAGCCTCCTAAGAAAGCCCACATCCTTGCTGCTTCGAAACGACTGAACCTGACTAACAGGGACTCCACGTTGCTTTACGGCTTCCACAAACGGGCTGTCACCAAGTACACAGACTTCTGTCTGAAAATCGTTGCGATCCAGCTCATCCAACAAATTGAGTACCAGGCGCTCGGCACCGCCCATATCCATTGACGGAAGAACCTGCAAAACCTTTAACCTACGATGCGACCCAGGACTAGAACTTCGGCTCATGGATTCTTCAATCTCCTAAATAGAGAAACCGAGCTCGCCAATATTTGTCTCCAGCCGTCACACTTAATTAAATAGATGTAACCGACCAGGATACAAATTATAATAAAGACACTTAGCGCGACCATGCCATGAAACGCCGCCATGAAGCACAGGCACAAGCTGCCGATCACAATTCCACTTCCCCACCATAACGCACGGAATATAAAGTCTCTCCCAATGAGCCGGGTTGCAAATAACGCAATGATCACGCATCCGGCCGTAAGTGATGAACACAACGCCATGGCCGAGCCGATGCTCCCAAAGTGCGGAATTAGAACAACGTTTAAAACCAAGTTGAGTGTGGTGGCACAAACTGCGGCAACGAGATCAAACCGTTGCTGATTACCCGCAGTGAGCGCACTCGAAAGTACCCGCCCGAAAGCGTATGGAATCAGCCCAATACTCAACACTCGCAGCACATTGAAAGATCCCGAGAATTTCTCCCCAAAGAGGAGACTGAGGACTAAAGGACCGGCAGTCATCATGAGACAGGCGGAAAAGACTGCGTAGGCTACCACATGGATAAACACACGCCGGGTGGCTGACTCAAATAAAAAACGACTAGAGAAGAACAAACTTGAAAAACGCGGAAAGGTGGCATTGACATATGCCTGCGGCAAAACCATGTTCAGTTCAAAAAGCTTATAGGCCACCGTATAGAGCGCCACCTCTTTCATTGTTGAGAAACGGGTGAGCAGAAGCACATCAGCCCGCGCGGCCAGCATCGTCAATATCGTCAAGCCGAAAAAGGTAGGCGATTGTCTGAGCAGGGCGATCACATTCCGAAAGTCGATCTTGTACTGGATCTTGGCAATGTTCTTGCTAAAAGCGGCTGAGCAAATATACACGGAGAAGACCGAGTTGCAAACGTCTATCAGGACCAAATAATGCAGCGGGCATTTTTCCCAGACGGCCACCAGCATTAGCAACATCCTGAAAAGGCTCGCGGCAACTCGCCGCTGGAGAATTAACTCAGTTTTCTCGAAGGCCATAAAAATGGCCTCAAATGAGGAGGTAATAAGTCCCGGCAAGACGGAGAGACTGATAACGAACACGCAGAACTTGACTTCCGGCGTCAACTGAAAGAATCGGACCGCATAATACATCGCCGCTATTGCGGGCAACAAGGCGCAGCATCCGATGACCACCGCGCTATTCAAATATACCGCCGCTTGATCACGATGTTTAGCCACATCGCGGGTAAGAAGCGGGGTCAGCCCCATCTGGCCAATTACGAAGACGAAACCCGTGAAGGTGATCAGAAATGAATAGGACCCCAACACGGTCGGCCCCATTGCCCGGGATATTGCCGTGATTACGACCAGAGAAAAAAGCGGCTCGATGAATCGCAGTGCTACAAGGATAAAGGAGTTCCTGTATATCGCGGCATCCATGGGCGAGTTTCTAATTGGGTTACCTTGTCCCGATCGCGGCGTTTGAAGGCTTTTTGCCTGTCGCCTCTGGTTCGGAATGGAGTTCTTCAGTCTCAGTCCACGACTGCGCCTCCAAATTACGCCTGGCCGCAGTCGCTAATCCACAGAGGAGGAACATGGAACTGAGGAGTGCCCTTGAGTGGAACATGTCAACCAGCATGTGGAACATTGATGCGACGAGGCCCAGTCTCAGTCCTAAGCCAAGGTAGCGGATGAAGGGGTCCCCATGTTGTTTGATACATGGTCCCACCTCCTTGAAGAAAAATGTTAGAAACAGAAGGAACGCACCTAAGCCCAATACGCCGGTCTCCGCTAATACGAGTAAGTAGGTGTTATGCACTTGATCCAACCATACACCATCCAAAGAGTCATCCAAATACCTGTATTTGGCCATAGCATAGGTATTCGCTCCAACCCCAATGGCCCAATGTTGTCTGACCATATTCATGGCCAGATGCATTAAAGGGACTCGTGAAGCTGCCGAATTGTGGTCATCACCAAGTATTCGCTCTCGCAACGGAGCAACTGCCAACACCCCCGCAATCACACACACAGTGAGAAACAACACCTTGAGGAATCGAAACCTGCCCAACCCAATCAATAGTGCGGGGAAACAGACGACGAAACCAAGCCATCCCGCGCGAGAAAATGACGCGATCAAGCCGAACAGTCCCCCAACGATCCCCAGCAGACGGAACCGGCTACGTTCAATACCTCCCAAATATATGGCCCCCTGCAACAAGATCAAAGGAACCAAGTAGGCTGCGAGAGAATTGGGCTGAGGGAAACTTCCAAAAGCGCGAACGATCCCTCCTTCGTCTCCGACAGTGACCAAACTCCTAACCGAAGGCCCAGTGTTTAAAACACGGTTGAAGTTCAGCCCGGTTAGATAGAGCATCAGACAGAATGCCCCCTGAAGCACCATGGAAACACACAAATACTTGAGCACAGCCTGAATGTCCTTGCGTGATTCCAAACAATACACAAACCCGAAATAGTATAGCCCAAATAGTTTTGCGACGAGGAGCATCTGACAGGCAGTTAGCTTACGAACTTCCGAGTTGATCCCGGACAAACCCGAGGCAACCACAAAAAGGACAACCGCCCACACTATGCGCCGTGACACATGAACAGAACGATTCCCCTTAAAGAAGGTAATCAGCGCGAGAAGCAAGAATGATATTTCAGAGAGACTGATTTCAATCCCTGAAGTCCATCCGTTATGCGGTTGCCAAGTGTAAAAGGAGTAAGTGAACTCAAATGGCACTGAAACAATGCCCGTGAATAGCAGGAAATGCTTGGCATCTCTAATCCGGCCCCAGGCAAAGGCGAAAAAGTAGAGAGAAATAATAAACAGCAGGCCTCCAAGGTTCATTGAAAACAGTCCTTTGTTAGCACTCCGTGGCTCGCGAGATTGGCTTCACTCCACATTCACGCTCGAACAATTCCATTTGTGGCTTGATACTGTTCCGATTGTCGAAACAGGCGCAGATCTTTGCGTGCGCTGCTTCACCCATGGTTTTGCGTAGCGAACCATCCTGCAAGAGTTGTTTGAGTCGCTTAGCGAGCACATGGGGATTCCGAGGCGGCACAAGGAAGCCGTCCGTCCCATCCTGAATCAGTTCAGTAATTCCACTGACATTTGTGGAGATTGCAGGCAGTCCCGTGGCCATTGCCTCCACCAGCACATTGGGTATTCCTTGGACTGTAAGGCACGGCAGCACAAAAACTGCCGCCCGCTGATAATACGCTAGAATATTTTCCTGCAAAACGGCCCCTTTTAGGTGCACTTTTTCGCTAACACCCACCTGATCAATCAGGGTTGCGAGGTCTCCCCGCTGAGGACCTTCCCCAACGATCTCGCAGACAAACTCAACTCCTTGCCTGTTAAGCTCTGCGCAGGCATTTATGAGATCCTCAAACCCCTTGACCGGATCCAGACGGCCAACCGTCAGTATCAGACGAGGATCTCGCTCCCCCTTAACGGGGGGCAGGAATCGTCGAGTATCAATTCCATGATAAACCACATGGATTTTTGAAGCATGCTCGGGGCGTCCATATTTGATTAGTTCGGTGCGAGCTGCATCAGAACAGCAGGCAATGAATCGAGCTTCATTAATTTTCTCGGGAAGTAAAAGTCGCTCATGCCAGATGTCATACGTATGCGCTGAAATGCTATATGGAATTCCGATTAAGAGGTGAACGACCCGTCCAATGGACGCGGGGTGGGAGATGTAACTCACGTGAAGGTGTGTTATGCCGTCTCTTTGCATCTTACGGGCTAGAACAACACCCTCACCAAAATGAAGAAGGCTGCGTATTCGATCCTTAAACCGGTGGTGATGGGGTGTGAGCATTTTCCATGCGGCACGCGCGTACCGCAGTGGGTGCAGACAAGCGAAGTAAGCATGAGCGGCAAGCACATCCAAAAGCTTGGCAGGGAGAAGATAGTATGTGCGCTCACACAATGGTAGTGACTCGGCAGATAGTTCTCCTCGTTCAGGACGGCGCAAAGAATAAATGTGTAAATTGTAACCGCAACGCTCGAGCTCAAATACCTCACGGTAGATAAAAGTCGCAGATAAGGCAGGAATAACACTGGTGAGAAAAGCTAATGAAGTTGCAGTACTGTCTTTTCTTGATTCCATATCAATCCTCATCTGTCAGTATTCAAGGACGTATTGTTTCAAAGAGTTACGTTTCCGGCAAGATTCGCAACAGCGCTGCTCGCCATTCCCTGGGGGGAATGAACTGCCGATCGAACCTGGAGGTTAGTACCGCCATCGAAACAGAATGGCCATTGAATTGGACAAGACAGTCAGCAGGGGTCGTATCAACTAGCCGGCAATCGCCATAACAGGCCTCATGGATCAACGGAATCTTGTCTGGGTCAAAACCCATGGCAAGGCTATTCACATAATCTCCGATCGCCAGGTTATCGCTGAAACTAACATAACCAAATTCAACAGGGACTGGGGACAGGGGGCCATCCCCCTCTCCCGCAATGATCCCGTCGGTAATCATGATGTGCTTTCGTTGCGGATTGGACTGCAACAAACCATTGATGTCCGCGTACGTCACAATCCTTGCCAGATCCAGCGCCATTCTCCAGCAAGTATCATTGCCGGGCCATCCCCCACTGAGCGATCTGGTAAACCTTCTAACGACCTTACGAGCGCAGGAGTCCAAACCGGATAGAACATTGCGAAGTATTCCTATCTGGCGCAAATTAGCTTTCTCGTGCAGCGCAGATACCATTCTAAGCATTGCCATACTTTCAGGGTATTCATCCCCGCCCTCACTTGGCGGACCGTAGCGGTGATGAGCTAGACAGTCTTTGTGAGCGACTGTTCCTACGCAGCCTTTTAGTCCGCACGTGACACCCACCTTCTCATGGGTTTTGAGTTTCGGAATGCTTATGATTACATTACAGGCTAATACCCGCCTATTAATAAAGTAATTGTGACGATTCCGTCCATGACTTCGACTGGTGCGGCGCGGATCATAATCGAGCACTCTGAATCGTGGTTCTTCGGCATTCTGTTGAAGTTCCTCCAAGAGACTACGGGATCCAAGATCCACCCGAACGCAGTCGCTATCATCCTCCGAATGATGCCGCACTTTCCTTATCCCGAGCGTTCCACTGCTCACGACATGATGTCGCAGATCCGTCAGAACGACATCCACACCGCCACTGGGGTAGTGCCGATAGAACTCTTCCACTCGGCCCGCACCCGTTTCCTCCACCACCTTTGACCAATCTGTGGATTGCATCGGCGCATTGCCAAAACTCACGTGACCGCGCCCATTCAATGCTTTCAAAACATAATCGATGACAGGACGAACAACCGCTCCATGCGTGCACTTCGCTCCCACACACCCCCGTGCGCCACAGGTCCTACTTTCTTGCACGAAGTTGCACAGAATAAAGACATTATCGCCGGGTCTTATGTAGACCCCGAGTGGATTCCACATTGATTGATTAATATGTTCTTGATCAAGTCCTGCCGCAGCCAAACACGATCTTACGGCTCCATAAACACGATTTTCTTCCTTCGAAATATGTCCAGGTTCGTACTCAGGATAGTTTTCACTGGGCGAAAAGAATTCTCCAACACCGGGGTACCGGAGCGTTTTATCTTGAGTCATAGAAACAATCATTACCTGTTGTCCAACAGTCGGGTCAATATCGTGAGGTTAACAAGTTTTTCCAAATCGGGCGCTCTCTTCACATCTCCCCGCATGAAGTCACGCCAACAGCGCCGTATCGCTTCCCGGTCGAAGTATTGATCAAGCAGTGCGTCAGGCTCGTTCACCAAGTCAGCAAAGGTATCTCGCCATCCCGAATCCAGGGAGTAGAGCAGCGCTTTCTTAGGCCAAGATCCCGTCGTTCGATGAGAGTCACCCATCATCTGGCGCCGCAGACGGCCTAGTACTGGTTTGAACTGCTTGGCCAGACGATGGGCGCCTGCAGGGAAACAAAGTGGAATCAAGGAATTCGAGTTCGGGACCCATCCAACACGCCAATTAAGTCGGGAAATGAGTCGGGCGCCAAAATCTCCTTTATTGCGGATCCTAGCGGGCAACACCTCCAGCAATTCGTGGACTTCCCTGTCGAACATCAGGTTACACTCGGAACCCACGCTTCGCAAGTCAAGGAACATGGAAAAGGTCGCAATCGTCGCGGCGGATTGCCAGCGAAAGAACTGATCGAGAACGATCATCGGATCTGCTGAGCAAGGTATTAGTTTTTCGAACCGATTCCTGACTCTGAGCTTAAGCTCTTCTTGCGCGTTGATTCGTACATCAGGCAAAAGTAGCGCCAAGGTCGCTTCACGGTTCTGGGGGCGATACAGCGGAAGCGGAAGTCTGTCAAACTGAGCTGTTAATTCTTCTGCATTGCAATGGTCTCCACGAACCACGTCTGATGAACAGCATAGCTTGCTGAACGCTTCGCAAAAATCCCCAAGCATGAAACTATCCGCCAAGTTGTTCCCGAGTATCGATTCTGCGGCCCTGGAAAAATGACTGTGTACCCAGAGAAAACTTCCGCCACTTTCAAAAACTGACCGAAGCAGGCGGTCCAAGTACCAATGGTTATCCCGAATGATGACTTGGTGTTTTAGGTGTAGCAACTTCGCAGCGGCTGTCGCTATCCGAACCTCCAGATTGACGCTATCACCCAGCGTCACCAATCGCGGCTGTGACCCCGCTGCAGCGAGCGCGGCAGCCGTCAATCTGGAGTCAACCCCACCACTAAAGAAGATAGCCGGAGACGGATGAAGTCGGGCAATTCGCACTGCCGCCCTGGTCAGACGATCGGCGGCAACGTCGATCCAATTGCCCATAGTTATGGTCTCGTCAGGTCGGTGCGTGAAACGGTACCAGAAACGATCAGATCTGCTCCCGCTCTCCTGTAACTCGATAAGACAGCCCGGAGGAGCCGCATTTACTTCCTCAAACAGGGATTTCTCCGGTTGAACCGGACCGCCGTAGAGAAGAAGGGACGCGAGACTCGCACAATCAAAACGTCTCTTCCCACATGACGCAGCAAGGGCACACGGGTTAGACGATAGAGCCCACCCCCCACTGGCACGCGCTATCCAGACTGGGCGCGAAGCCACCCGATCGGTAATGCAGGTGATTCTACGCCCAACGCGGTTATGGTATACCATAGAAAAGGAACCGTTGAGTTTACCGACAAAATCCGAGATGTGCTCCAGAGAGTCGTCGCGCTCCAACTCTTTCAATGCAAAGCATGCGACTCCCCGTTGGTCACCCACATCATGGTAGTCACACATCTCTGTAACATAGCCGTTCAGGATGAGCGAGTTACCACGCGGAGAGCATACCTGCCTCACGTCACCAATGCCAGTTCCCCAAAGATAAGTGGCGCCCCCTCCAACGGAATGGTTTTGAACCTGCGAAATTCCCAGCCGTAGCAGTATCTTCTCGAAGCTTTCCGCATTGGAGAAGGTCGCACCAGGTTGGATGGCGAGAAATCCGTTCATATTCTATTCGATAGTGGTAACTACCATCAGTTCCAAAGACTCGGCCGAAGTGTCAGGGCACGCCACTGCTGGTTACGCAAGTACCGAATCATGGCCGGATCATCAACTTGAGGAATATGATTCAGATAACCTTTCATGAATCCTAGCCACAAAGCAATGCCGCTTGGTGACCAAGGCTTGCGCAACATCCTTCGGATACACTTGCATGCCATGAACAAGGGGTGATACCCGGTGACATAATTTGCCAAGCCATTCTTCATGGAATCGTTCCACGATCCATCTGCCGCCCCGGTCTGCCGATGGTGAACCAATCTCGGACCCGGAAATGTTCTCGTCCGCCAACCAAGCATATTCGCTTTGACCTCGTCAAGTGTGTCCCACCCGGTCGCGACCAGCAGACCGCCTATGGCTTCATAACAAGCGCGACGGTAGATTTTTGTTGCTCCGCGAACATGAAATCGCGGATCGGTTCTGCTTTCTACCTGCTCACCACTATTCGTCATCAAACAGACGGTCCCGCCACCAATCCCCAACTTGGTATCAGATTCGAACTCCAATAAACATTGCTCGAAATAGTGAGGTCCAAAAGACAGGTCGCCATCCAACTTGACGATGAAGTCCCAATCTTTCACAGTCAAAGCAAAGAACCCGTCAGTGAATGTCTCGATGACGCCACCACCCGACTTGCGGACTCCACGGTCAATGCGGTGCAACGCTCGGATCCATTGAAATTGTGCGGCATAACGTTCAGCGATATCGCCGGTTTTGTCCCGCGAGCCATCGTTGACGATCACCCACTCCGAGGGCTGTACGGTCTGCGCGAGCACTGATTGAATCGTACGCTCAATGTTCGACTCCTCGTCCCTAGCGGCAGTTATAATCACGTACTTCATGATAATCTACAGCAACGTTTCACTTGCTTACACAGAACTTGAGGAATATGAAGCCAATCGTAGGCTCCCTCCAATTTTGCGAGGAACAAACGCTCCTCATCGAATGTATTAATGGGTAGTCGTGGAAGAAAGAAACTATCCGCATGTCGCCGCCTGCTGCCAACGCTTGTCGTTACGCCACTCACATAGCCCATCTTATCAAGAATGTGCCGTAATCGGTGTACAAAGGCAGGGTTTGCCTCGGGAAACGCATATGGGTACGAAAATAAATCAACCTTCTCGCCGAGTTCCTGTTCGATCCGTTCCTTCGATGTACTCCATTCATACTCGACCGCTGCATCGCTCATACTTATCAATTCGGCATGACTTGCCGTGTGCGAACCGAATACGATACCCTCGCGTCTGGCCTCACGGATCTCGTCCCAAGAAAGGCAGGATCTTCCCTTAAAGGATGAACCTACAAAATCGGTTGCAAGAAAAACCGTTGCGGAAAATCCGTGTTCCCTCAGAACCGGCCACGCTGAGGTTAGAATGTCGCGGTATCCATCGTCAAACGTGATCGCAACGCCTCTGTCCCGCGCTTCGCCCGTCGCGACCTCACTGAGCGGCACAGATCGAAAACCAGCCTTTCGCAGCCACCGGATCTGCTCACAAAACTGCGCAGGGGTTGTATTAGTTTCATAATAGGGATGAGCAGCAGAGTAATTATTTTCCGACACACTATGGTACATCAGAATAGGCATTGTCTTTCCCCTTGCTGTCCCAAACAGACGGAGCAGGGAATGCACAATATATACAGAGATGAATCCGTCGATACGCAAAACGTCCTCCACACCTATTTCCCCTACCCAATCAGAGTATCAACCAAATCGAGATACTCCTTCTTTTTGAAATCCCAACTGTACCTGTTGACATATTCGAAACCTTTTTGAATGAGGCGGCTGCGCACACCCTCGTCTTGAGCCACCAAAACGACGGCATTAGCCAGTTCCTGCGCATTCCCCGAATCAAAGAACTGAACTACGGAATCATCAAAGTAGTGCGTATCAATTTTCGTTCTCGAAACAACCACGGGTACTCCTTGTGACATATATTCAAGGATTTTCGTACTGTATGCTTCGTTTCCAAAAGATTCAGCCCTTTTTGGAACTACACCCAAGTCGGCATTGGCCATGATTTCAGGAATTTCTAAAAGAGGATAAACACCTTTTAGTATGACCTGGTTCTGCAAATTCAATTCTTCAACGAGATGTTTAAGGTTTTCCTTTTCAGGTCCGCCACCATAGACATGGAATTCAGCATTGGGGATTTGATCTATTATTCTCACAAATGCTTTGATTGCAACATCTACCCCCTGATGCCATTGAAGTCCTCCAGGGTAGACGATGATAAATTTGTCATCAGTACGCGTGCGTGGCCGCCGAAAGAATAACTTAAGATCAAGATAGTTCACGAAAACAGAACACTTCTTCACTGGAACCGATCGAGATGTCAGCGTTCCAAACCAAATATCATTTGCCGCAATAACGTGATCGGCAAAACGGGCGGAAACACGCTCCAACCAAACCAGCAGTCTGAAAACCAAAGTTTTGTGTTTTACTTGAAATTTACTAGCATAAAACTCAGGGACAAGGTCGTGAATATCCAGAATGACTTTGGCTCCCATCAGTTTTGGCAGCCAGGCGGCAAAAACTTCAAAATCCGGAACCGAGTGTACATGGATTAGATCATACGGAGACTTCAAGTGGTTCCATGCCAATACGACCGAAGACTTTACCCAAAAACGCATGATACGAAACAGATAGGATATCTGGCCCTTTTCATCGCGGAGGCGCCGCTGAATGCGATTCACATTCACGCCATTAATATTTCCGTGTTGCGGTCTTCCATCTCCGCGTAGAGTAATTACGTCGACACTGTCACCGCGCCCTGCCAATGCTTCCGCATACCTCATGATACGATTATCATTGTCGTAGAACGAGTATGCCATCATACATATTCTCTTCTTAGAATGGGGACGAGTTCGTTTGGGGCATTTTTTCCAAAACCTAGCCATTTCCCTTGGCAACACGGACCAACACCGACCACTGTATTTTGTAACAATATGCTCGAGAATCTCTTGATATCTGTCGACAGGATAGGTGTCTATTCCGTGTAGATCACTATCGAATGTCATGTAATCGGGATGCGTATCCAGCATCGCCATACCGCCTTTTATAGCGATCCAGTCCAGCTTGCGCTTCCAGACATCAGAGCTTCCTGCCTTGAGCAGCACAAACAGGGTATGATCTTGAGGGAGCGTGTAGGGCAATTCCACGTAACCAGACCGAGAACCATGCCCGTCAACCCAAAAGGGGAAAATAGTACCCATCCCCTCTGGTTGTGGCTCAAATGGGTCCGTGTCAAAGGTCGAAGCATCATATTCAACATCCAATTCGCGAATCCAGTCAAGATTACGAATCATCGATGGTGCGCGGAATCCAACCGCACCCCATTCTTTGAGGTACTGATTAATGCGGGGCGCGCGTTCCTCAAAGACTCGGCAGCTTGTAAAGGTGTGCCAATCATGGCAAAGACCATGCACACCCACTTCAAAGCCCCGGCAAACCAACTCGTCGCGGAGCGCTTTTGAGACCTCGTATCTGCCCGTAGGAACGAAATAAAAAGCTGACCTGAAGCCCAGACGTTCTTCCAAGTCGGCCAGTTGCAGGCAACGATCCAACCCACGTTGTGTGTCTACGTCGTGGCTTATGACAAAAGCAAATTGTCTTCCTTCCGGCCAACCCGTCCACTCGGCAGGCGGGGCACCGGCTGACTCAAGGATAGGCCAAACGTCCTGAACTGAAGTCAACTTACGTTGCGCAATCGCCTGGCGAATTCGCACCACTGCCCCTCGAGGAAGCAATGACTTTATGCCGTAGCGGAAACGCAATGAGCCTATGGATTGGGGGGATCTCATACTGCCAGAATCACTTAACACATGGGGCACACCCATTCAGGAACATATTGGCGCTGCATATTGAGGATCGCGCCAATAATCTTCGCATCAGAACGCACCAGTAATTCCTTCACATGCTCGGCCACGTGGCGGTTCACTTTCTCTGCGGCAATCACCATAACGACACCGTCCAACATCCGCCCGACTCTCAGCGTTAGACTCGTCTCACTCACCGGAGGTAAATCTACAATGACAAAGCCCGCCTGACTGTTGCGAAGATATTGAATCAACCCGCCAAAATGAGCAGCGGAACCGGATGATGAAAAGGGCGAAACCGTATCACGGGAGGGCACTACATAGTGGTTGTGCTGAGTCACTGCCGTATTGCCCTCCGCATCGGCCAACATTTCCGTAAGCCCTGTTACGGGATTCACCCCGAATATCTGCGGGACCATGGTATCGGAATCCCCATTGACTAGAACCACGCGATGATCCCCGCTACGGGCAAATGCCAAGGCAAGTCCAGCTGCCACAGTACTCACCCCCGCACCTCGGGCACAACTGGTAACACCTAGCACACATGGCACAGACGGCACAATTCCGATCTCCGTCATCAAGCGTTCACGCAGAACCTCAAAGTAATCGTTTAACCCAATCTGTCCCGCGGGTTCAGAATGATCATGTGCCACTCTATCCCGCTCGCGGGCAGACGGCAATTCTAATGCCCCCCTTTGGCCAACTCGAATAAACTGGAGCGCCTCCTTCGCCCAAGGCATAGTCATCAGCAGCGGAACACGCAATGCTGCTTTCACCTCGGCGGGCTTGCGAAGTGTCTGATCGAGAAAATATTCCTTGAAAACCGCCAAACTTAATCCCCCCATTATCCCCAGAAAAAGCGCTATGGCCATATTTTGAGGAAGTTTCACGCGTAGTTTTTCTGATGGCAAAGTGGCTGGCTGAACTATGCCAATATTCGAAATCCTGCCAGAGTTAAGAGCCTCATCGATACGCGCATGCTCCAGACTTTGACAGAAATATTTATAGTTTGCCTCTCGAAGTTCCTTGCTTCTCTCCAATTGTACGATTTTGCTTTCAACCGCATCAATCCGCCTGGCCTCATCAACTGTGCGCACGAGAATGTCCTTATGAACCGCGATTCTAGCCTGTAGCTCGGCCATGTTGGCTTGCGCTTCTATCAATGAAGACCTATCTTCGGGCGCCGACACACCTGACATCATACTATTGGTCACTGGGGAGGGGGCTTCTCCAGACAATTGCCGCTCCGTCTCCGCGATCTGTTCGCGAAGACTCTTCACAGGAATGCTGTCAGCAGTATAAACAGAAAGGAGCTCACTCTCACGCTGGCGCTCGCGCTGAAGTTTAGTCTCCAATGATCTTGCTGTCACATTATTGGTCGTGGTTACCCATACAATGGACGTCTGGCCGGGACCCGTATTGGGCCTAACTGACCCCATGACCTCAACACGCGCCTTTGCAGCCGCTGAAGAAGATTCCAGTTCGCCTAGCTGCCTGGTTAATTCCTCCATCCTATGAGAAATGCTTTTTTTTGTATCCTCCACGGATACAACTCCTTCTGAATATTTTAGTTTCCTTAGCTCTTCCTCTGTTTCTGAGAGCCGCGCGCGAAGTTGATCCGTTTGTTCTGACAAAAACTCATAGGCACCCGCGGCTCGATGAATCTCAATATGCTTCTGGAGATACGCCTCGGTCAACCGCTTAAGAAATTCTTGAGAAGTTGACGGATCCGGACCATCGAATGAAATGTTGATGATGTTACTGCTCTTCGGCACCTCAATACTCAATCGAGACCTGATTTTCGAAGCTGTACGCGCTCGATCAAAACGGTTTGTCTTGGTGGGCATAAATTGGGAGAATCCCATATCATCCAAAACTTTCTCCACTAAGTCGTGACTCAACAGAATCTCGATTTCTGAATTGATCACATTCTCACCTCCACGTGCTGGCGACGTGATTCTCTCGCCCATGGAGGCTGAATCCAAGACGGTTGTATCGGTCACATACCTGACAAGGAGAGAGGCCTCCGACCTGTAAACGGGGGGGGTCAAAACGAAAACAGCAGCCGCGGCAATCACCCCCAACATGATAAATGCCAAAATTTTGCCCTTATGCCGGAAAAGTAGATAATATATATCGCCAATGCAAAGGGCATCGGAAGCGGAGGCTTTTGACTGATCAGACATATGTTTCCTCTTTCTTCATGATAGTCCCCCTGCTACACACATTTCATCACCCCATGTGACGGTATAGAATATTACCTGCCAGACGATTCAAAAATAGAGGCATGATTTTCACCACCCCAAATCCGGACTCCACGCTATCCTTCGCACAGGAAATGAATTGTTGGTGCCTTAGATCATACTTAACGTAATGAATCCTGGTCTCACATGCACCCCACCCAAGTTTGAACCGTCGCAAGCCTGAATTAGTCTCTAATGTCCTACCCAGCGACAGGTGCTTATAGCCTTGTTGAACATACCACTGAATTGCTTCCCACATGACCATCGTGCTTCCCCGGTATTCCTGCAATCGAAGGTCTGAAGCTCCATACTTAAAAACGGCATGCCCCTCAAAATGGCAAAAGATTGAGGCCGCAATAGCCACTCCCTGATGGCGGGCGATTCCCACAAACCCCATTCCATTTGAAAGCACATGCTGATACAGATTCTTAAAGAAGGCAAACGGCTGAGGAGGCAATCCATGCCGCCGCCGGGTTTCGCAATGCATATGATAGAAAAGACGAACCGACTCCAATGTTGCAGAGATGGCAACCTCAACACCGTTCTTGACCGCCTTCCGGATCGCCGTACGCACCGTTCCCTCTATCTGCCCGAACAAGGCCTCAACGCCCAGAGTCAAATCAAGGGCATGATAATAATATGTCGAAGCTGACGGGACAGAGGGATCAAAACATTTTCCATTTCGCACCTCAAATGACCGCCATTTTTTCTGTTGTCCCAACGCCTTTAGAAATTTTAAGACGTTTTCCTCGACAGTCTGATTTAATCCGATAATCTCACAGTTATCTGAAAACGGAAGCGCTACACCCCGTTTCCCTGTCAACCAACTGCTGATATGCATCAAAGGCAGGAGACTCACAAATCTTTCACCTTCAATGCCAACCACATAACACGGCTCATACCCGTAAGACTCAGAAAGAACGCGAGCCCACTCAATGGAGTTAAAGAACGAGCTGCTCCCAAGTGATTCAATTCGCTTGTTCCAATCAGCGTAATCGAACGGATTGACTGCTTGAAGATGCACATGACCACCGTTTAATGACTATTATGGCACCCCACCGTGACACGGCTCACACAAGGTTCGCCATCCAAAGAAAGGCCCTATGCGGCCATTAATGATCCAGATTTTTCACCGCAGCCCTAAGTTCTTTACAAACATAGGCGATCTGCTCATGGGTCAACTCGGGAAACATGGGTAGCGAGATAAATTGCTGGACACTTCCCTCTGCCACCAGGAAGGCGCCCTTGGATAACTTCAATGAGGAGTATGCTTCCTGTAAATGCAACGGCACCGGGTAATGAATTCCACAGGCAATTCCCTTTGCCCCTAGAAGCTGAATAAGTTCTTCCCGCTTGTTGGTCTGTATTACATAGAGATGGTACACATGCTTCGCATAGGAGGCCTCAACAGGCAATACAACCAAACGCTCCCCGGCCAGCAATTCGTTGTAGAGCCGAGCATTTGAGCGTCTTGCGTCATTCGCAGCTGACAGATATTTCAGCTTCACACTCAGGATGGCGCCTTGAATTCCGTCCATACGCGCATTCCACCCGATAACTGTATGAATATACTTCTTCGGCTGACCATGCTCCCGCAAAATTTTGATTTTTCCAGCAAGTTCCGCATCATTGGTAACAACTGCACCCGCTTCACCGTATGCTCCTAAATTCTTGCCCGGATAGAAGCTAAAGCATCCCGCAACGCCTATCGAACCCGCCATCCGCCCTTTGTATTGAGCCCCATGCGCCTGGCACGCATCTTCAATCACCAGCAATCCGTGCTGACGCGCGATTTCCAATATGGGATCCATATCGGCTGTCTGCCCAAACAGATGCACCGGGATTATCGCCTTGGTTCGCGAGGTAATCGCCTGCTTCAGTCGCGCCGGATCCATCGTATACGTCCCGGCGTCTACATCGACGAATACCGGCTTGGCCCCACATATACTTATGGCTTCTGCAGTCGCAATAAAGGTATTGGGAACGGTAACGACCTCGTCACCCGGCCCGATGCCCTGAGCCAGCATCACTAACCAGAGCGCATCAGTTCCATTCCCCACTCCAACTGCATATTTCGCGCCGCAAAAAGCCGCAAACTGCTCTTCAAATTTGGCAACGAACGGCCCGCCGGCAAACGCTGAACTTTCAAGGACTTCCTGTATTGCGGTATGAATTTCTTCGCGAATCGTATTGTACTGGGCTTTGAGGTCTAAGAATGGGACTTTCACGCGGCGTTCTCCTTCAGTTTTCTGATCATTCGCGCAGGGTTCCCAGCCACAATCGTGTCCGGCGGAACATTCTTGGTCACCACACTACCTGCGCCGATAATGGCTCGCTCCCCGATGGTAACGCCACATAGCACCGTTACACTTGATCCAATAGACGCCCCTTTTCTAATCAAGGTCGTCTCGCACTTCCAATCTTGTTCAGTCTGGAGTTGCCCATCCTCATTGGTGGCCCGCGGGAAACGATCATTGATAAACGTTACATTATGCCCCACAAACACATCGTCCTCGATAGTAACCCCTTCACAGATGAAGGTATGGCTGGATATTTTGCAACGGCAACCAATGTTAGCGCCCTTTTGAATTTCAACGAAAGTCCCCACTTTTGTATCATCACCGATAACGCATCCGTAAAGGTTTGCAAAATCAAAGATTTTAACGCGTTCACCCAGTTTCACATTGGGCGCAATATTTTTTTGATACGAGGGAATCATACAACGGCCACTCCTTTCTTATTTTTAAATTGGCAAAGCCTGATTATCGATTGAAATTCGTGCTCCGTCTTTTTGCAGCGAAGCAGACGCCGCTTCCAGAATTCTGACTACCCCTGTTGCCTGATGCGCTGAGGTTATTGGGGTATCACCTGACCGTATACAATCCAGAAAATGCCGACATTCAACTTTCAACGGCTCATCCTGCTTTACATATGGACTATAAATATCACCGTAATGGTAGGCATATTGGAACTCGGCGAACGAATCATAATGCGGCGGCTTTTCCACCCTCTGGTCATATATTGTAATCTTATGTAAAGGCTCAAGATCATCGTACACAATCATTCGCTTCGACCCCACGATCGTCATTTCGCGTACTTTTCTTGGATCAAGCCAGCTGGCTTGAACTGTGGCATATCGACCACTCGCGAACATCAGCGTCATATTTCCGATGTCTTCAATCCCCTTTGTCACATGCGCATTCCCCTGGCAATTGACGGTATTGGGCATCTCCCCCATCAGGTATTGAATAATCGAGATGTCATGAGGCGCCAAGTCCCACATGACATTTATATCTTTCTGAAACAAACCGAGGTTCAATCGCCGGGAACTAATATAGAGGATATCCCCGATATCCCCGGACTTGACGATCTCGCTTATTTTTCTGACATGCGGCGAATAGAGAAAGGTATGCCCAATCATCAAGGTTACTTTCATTTTCCTAGCAGCACCGGCCATTTCATCGCACTGCGTGACTGAACTCGCCATCGGCTTCTCAATCATGACATGCTTTCCGGCATTAAGGCTCATCATGGCCAGTTTGTGATGGAGATGCACGGGGGTCGCTATGACAATTGCATCCAACTCCCTGCTCTTCAGCATATCTTCAAACGAGACATGCGTCGTAATATCCGGATACAACGACTTCAGATGGTTTAAGCGACCCGTGTTCACGTCACACAAATCTGATAATTGACAATCCGGCAAGCTCCTGAAGTTTCGAATCAGATTTGGACCCCAATAGCCACACCCCACCACCGCAAGTCTTACTGGCTTCGTCATATATGCCTCTTTTCTATACTCAACTCCCTTATCTGGCCAACAACAGCTGGAATCGTCTGCACCAAAATCCTTAAATCTTCCAATAAACTCCGCCGTAGTCCGTAAGTGATATCCAGCCGCATCATTTCCGTGAAAGTCGTCTTATTCTTCCCGCTCACCTGCCACAGTCCCGTCAACCCCGGGTAGGTGTCACAACGTCGTTTGTGCCAAGATGTGAATTGCTCGTATTCGTAGGGGACACAAGGCCGCGGGCCAATAAAGCTCATGTCACCCCGAATGATATTGAATAACTGTGGCAATTCATCAAACCCAGATGCACGAAATATTTTCCCAAAAGGAATTAAGCGCTTATCCACCTTGTCCAGTTTGGTCAGGCTCGCGTTGGAGTGCATCAACTGGGCCAAATGCTCTTTATGCACAATGGTGTCGGCATTCAGCTTCATGGACCTGAATTTATATAAGACGAAAGGCTTTCCTCTAAACCCGATTCTTTCCTGCCGGAACAGAACAGGACCCGGAGCAACAAGCTTGATCCCCATCGCAATCAGCAGCATCGCGGGTCCAAACACAACCAATCCAAACAGACATAGAAGAATATCGAGCCCCCTTTTCCAAACAGGAATCGGCGACACACAGATATCCGCCAGTGGCTGTGCGCCTATCTCTTTCCAGGCAACCTGCTTGACTTCAACTGAATCCCGTAAATTCCCGACATCGAAGTGAGATAGTTCATGCCCCGCCCTCGCGGAAGGGGAGCTATCGAACGTTTCGAAAAGCGGCAGCGCAACATCCTTTCCCCATTTGTCACACTCATCGTGCGGATAAAGATAGAATTTGTAATCCAATGACACCTGAAGCGCGGTCATTTTTTCACAGATCTGCTCAGCCACCAAGGCGGCGTCCTTCGCGCACGTATGAGGGAGTATCACGCCAATCACACGTGAATCCAGCCACCCTATTAAGTCCGTGGCACGTAAGCGATCAACCAATACCCTGCCGAGAATTTGAGCCGTATCGGCATCAAGCTCACCGTTTTTCGCATAAAGGGCCAACACCGTAATATTGTGACTGTTCCGCTCAGCCACAGCTCGCTCATGCCGGAGTATCGCCTTGAATATTTCTTCAGGATGAATTCCCTCCACACAAGGACGAATCGCAGAGCGCAATGCATCAAGAATTCGTTTCGGGCTGACTTTCATGACACTGACCTCCCATCACGATAATATTCAAACGCCTGTCGCTGCGTAGTTCACCACGCACCGGGGACATAAACCGTATCAAACGGCTTTAGGTACAAAGGGGCTTGTCCACCCTTTGTTAAAATCACATCAAAATCCACCAAATAGCTTTTTACCTGATTGTTTTCAGTCCGAACTACTCGCACCTTGCCACGTCTGGCACCTGCTTTTTGATCAAACCCGCCCGCCTCCATAATCGCTTCCAGCGCGGTCATCGGCCTGAGATATTCCACTTTCCCCGGGCGACCAACGGCTCCGGTCACGTATATCGCAGCCGCACTGCGGGCAATCACCGTAATGGCTTTTACTTGAATTTGTGATTCATAAAGTTTCATCAGTTCTTTTTGAAGCTCTGAAGGAGTTTTGCCCGCGGCCATGATATCGCCGAACAACTTGGCTGAAATCTTTCCATCAGGCCTGATACGCTGACTTGTATTCAAATCAGGAACCCCAAAGACACTTATCTCTACATCATCACCTGGCAACAATACCATCGCTGGGGGCGGAGTAGACGACGCTACTGCAATGTCGGGCACGCTCCTGCAACTCGTCGTTTCCAATAAAAGCAGTAACGTCGGCAGCATTCGTTGTAAAATCCATTTGGCAGTATTCATGTCATCACCTTTGACCCGAAAGTTGAGCGAGCTCCGCCCCGCTAATTATGCAAACATCCCGAACCTGTATTCAGGCACTTGTTCAATGCTGGTAATGTTTCATTGTTCATGAAACGCGTCTATCCGGTGATACCTGAAACATTCATCAGGGTTTCCCTGATAAAGAAAGGAGTATTCAGGAAGATGGTAATCAAATCTTTAAGGCAGCGACAACTTGAAGAGCGCAAATATACTTGCGATCCGCTACCACTCAGCGCTAACGCTTACATCCACAAGATTTCGTGTGAATGATTCGCGTAACTGGGAGTCCCATTTTTCAAATGTATAACCGCTCGTGATTGCCCATTTTTCAGTGAGGCGATATGTGCCATGCGCACCAACCCGAGCCAACGTCTCGGAGCCCCCCGGAGCTGTCACCCCCTCGCTCGTATATTGGCTGTCCATGTACTGCCCCTGAAAACGAAGTGTAAGCCGGTCAGCCAACACATCACGATCAACTTCCCCTGATAAAGTAATTGATTTTTGCGCCGAATAGTCGCTGACACCGGGAGGTGCATAACCATATTCCACGCCACAACGGAACCGCATTGGCGCGGCCCCTCGAAATATCAATTCAGCCTTCTCATTCACCATGTGTGCCAGCTTAAGAGTAGAATTATCATATTGCACAACCTGCAGCCCACCCATCAATTTGCCAACCAAGCCCGGCATGATCTTTTTTTCAAGCCCCGCATCATACGTTTCAACAGCAGAGCCACGGCTGCGTTCCGTCGTCTCTTCTGCCTTAAACTCAGACGCACCGAGAATTCCAAGCACCTTCCAGCCGGACCTCGCCATACAGTATGTGTTAACCTCCCCAGTAAACAAATCTGTATCCAATCCCTTTGCCACGCGGCTATCCTGATATCGTGTCGTCACGCTCCCTGCCTTGACCCCTGCTCCAATCTCCGAGGTCAACGCCACATCCCCACCCATATGCACGTCATTCCAGACATAACTCTCACTCCGCCGTGTCGTAGTTCCAGTTTCAATCATCCTGGGATCATCGTTATAGGCTAGCCGATCCCCCGCATTCAGCGTTACAGTCGGTGTGAGTCGATGCATCATTGCTAATTCGGCAGCCCCGAAAAGCTCTGCATCTTTTTGCGCACCCCCCTCTGCTTCGGTCCGGGGATTACTATGCCACTTCGCCAACGGCATGAGCGCAAATTGTGCAGTAGTGCGATCTGCATCTTGGTATCGCATGACGATTTGAGGCTCAACGAAGCTGTCGAGATTACTTTGCTTGTTTGTAGACGTTCCATCCCGATTGTCAGAATACTCTCCCCCAACTCGCATGGATAGTACCCAGGGCGCTCCAAAATCTTGACTCTGTTCTTGCGCGGCCAGCGTCATCGCACTCAGGAATGTAACCAGCAGCACGCATACACACCATTGATCAAATGCTCTCATGGCACACCTCCCACTTTATGACTACATCTGACGTAGAATCTCCTGAGCCGCGGTTGCCAGACAAGAACGCGGATCCAGTTCTATCGCGCGGCTTAAAGTTTGTTTGGCGGCAGGGATGTTCTTAAGCTGATGGTAACTCATCCCCAGATAATAATAACCGTCAGCCCTTTCTGGAAACTTAACCGTGCTTTCCTGCAACAAGCGCATCGCCCAATCATACTGACCTTTTGAAAATGCCGCCTTGCCCAAGATGTACCCCACTTCCGGATCATCCGGCAGTAGCTCCCGGGCTTTTTTCAGTAGTTTATATTCCTGCTCCGAAAATGTCCTTTGCCCATTGTATGTAAGAGCCAGCCGCTTATACGCCGGACTAAAATCTGGAAACTGGGCAGCTGCTTGCTCATAGAGCGATTGCGCTTTGTGTGTTTCGGACTTCTGTTCATATGTCCCCGCCACATACATCAGCAACGGCAGATTTTCAACAGTCAGGGAGTTTGTCATTTCAGCCATCGGAATCCGACTCATTGCCAACTCTGGATGTCTTACCCGCTCCATGAATTCTTTTGCTGCAGCAACAGCGCCTCCGCCAGATGATGAATTCAGTACCTGGCCTACAAGGTTAGTCGCAGAATCCATGTTCCCGAGCGCATAGGAAAGTATTCCTAACATGTATTGACGCGCAGGTGTTCCCCCTGCCCGGCTTATGCTTTCCATCATCAGACTTTGTGCCCATTTATAATCCCCCTTCCGAAACGCAATCGATGCCAGTATATCCGCAACCTCTGGACTCTCAGGATTCTCCTCTCTCGCTTGTCTTGCTAAAACCAGCCCCCTATCAATTTGTTTGAGTTGATTCGCCCACAATTTCGCAAGACGCATTAATGCCGGCGCAAAATGCTTGTTTCGAGCAATGGCCTTTTCATACAAATCCCGGGCTCGCTCATACTCCCCCACTCGCTCGTAAAACGCCCCTCCTTTTACTAAGGCATACGAGTTATCTGGATGGGCATCAAGAAACGCCTCCACCCGACCTACGTCCGGAAATTCTTTCAAATCTTCTCCAGCACTCAGTACGGACAACATTCCAGTCGCTTCTACGGAACCGGGAAAAGTCTTCGCCAACTCCAATGCACGAGATAAGGATTTACGTGCATTTTCTTCGTCACCCATGGCCGCATAACACATTCCCAAATGGTACAGCACTTCCGGCTCGCTCCCCAATTGCTCCAGACCATCCCGCAAGAGCGTCAATGCCCATTTGTATTCGCCACGATGAAATAGAATCCATCCAAGCGTATCGGCGACACGGGAATCCCTCGGGGCCAGGATCCTGGCCCGACGGGCACAGTCGAATGCCTTGTCCTCCAGATTCAGCTTCTCCTGATACAGACAGGCTAAATTGTTTAATGCCGGCACGAAAGCAGGATTGACCACTAAAACCCGCTGGTACTGCAATGCCGCATGGGCCGGGTCATTTTTATTCATCAGGAGCGTTCCCTTTAACATCAGAGAAGCCACGCTATTCGAGTTCACTGATAAGGCGCTATCCAATTTTTCAAGTGCCTGCTCCTCCCTATGGGTCGCGATATAAACATAACTCAGCCCCACATAGGCAGCTGCGATATCAGGTTTCAAGTCAATGGCCTTCAAAAATGCCTTCTCCGCCTGATCCCAATCTTTTTTCTGAGACAGGGCATTACCTAGCAGATAATAATTCCCAGCCGCATCCGGCACCTTCTCAATCTGCTTTTCAATCCGTTTTACAGACGAATCCCAACTTTGACTGCGCACGGCCATCACCCCGACCAACTGTTCCAACGCCTCCATGAAGTTAGGCTCGAGCTCCAGCGCCTTCTCGAATATTGGGATCGACTCATTTTCCTGATTCAATCGCCGAAGAGCCAGCCCCAGAAGATAGAACCCCTGAGGACTATCCGGTATTTTCTTTATCATTTCACGATAGACATCAGCCGCTTGGGTAAAATCATTTTTAACACTATAGGCGGCCCCCTTTAACACATAGATAAAACTCTCACCGGAATACCGACTCCACACAGATTTCAAAAGCGCCAGCGCCCGATCGGGCTGCCCAATACGAATATATAGCTCAGCAAGAAACCGCATTGACTCCACGTGATTTACATCTAACTCCACAGCCCGCTCACATTCACTTATTGCTTTGGAAACATCTCCCTTGTGCAGCCGCGCTACACCAAGAAGATATCGCCCCTGTGCTGATTTCGGGAAAGCAGCCACCAGCTTCTCATAAGCAGCGATCACCTCGTCATCCTTGCCTTGCGCCAACTTCACGCGTTGCATCAACAGGAATGATTCAAGATTTGAGGGCTCTGCCTTTGAAACTTCTTCCAGAAGTTTCATCGCGGTATCATAATCGCGCTCACTCAAGGCAATCTCCGCCCGGCACAGGGCAGCAGCACTGAATCTACCAGCCTGCTTCAAGAGATCTTCTAAAATCTTCTTGGCTTCTCCGACTTTCCCGTCGGCCCACTGAAATCGGGCAAGCTTAACCCGGGCTATAGACTTGACCGGCGCAAGGTCAGCGGCGGCTTGATACTCCACGCCCGCCCGACTTGAATCGCGTTTGCGCAAATACAAATCCCCCCGGGCAAGATGAATCTCCCATGATTTAGGACACTTCTCCAACCCTTCCCGATACATCTTTTCTGCTGCAACATAATTCCCCTTACTCACATACAAGGAGGCCAAGGTCACACAGTACCTGGGCTGGCCCTCATACTTTGCGCCATATTTTGTCATTTGAGAGATGGCCTCCTCGACCTCATTGGATGTGGACACTCCCGCCCCCCACAAAATCATTGCATCCAAATTGTCTGGTATCCGCTTCAGGACTGATTGTGCCCGTTCTCTTGCCTTGGACCTGTCCCCCATAACCAGGTAAAGCGTTCCCAACTTCAGTCTTACATCAATATCGCCGGCATCCAGCTCTTCTGCCTTCAGTAAACAGGGGATTGCAGAGCGTACATCACCTAACTCATACAGAGTAAAAGCCATCCCTCGAACTGCCACCCGGTTTGTCGGGTCAACTTTCAGCACATTCATATATTCGATGACGGCTTCTCTATATTTTTCCGCCTGAAAGAATTGGTTCGCACGACTCAAATGCCTTTCAGTCTTCGCTTGCGAAGAACACCCCACATTCAGGAGTGCACTATATACAAGCATTACACTTATAATCCTTGCACCACTTATCAACCGCTTCGTTTTTACGGCGGCTAACAATCTTCGCAAGCTGGGAAATATACTCATATCAAGCACTCCTCCTTCTTTCACACCACCGTATCCCCCATACAGCTGCCGCCAATACCCCAAGCGAGAGAATAAAATATACAGGACCTCCCCGGTGATGCAGCGGGCCAGCTATAATCCCTGAATCAACATAAATCGTAAGCAGTGAGATCGAGACGATCCTAAACCCATTGCGTATCAGACAAAGGGGAAGCACCAGAATAACAAGCATAATACGACCTACTGGCTTCTTCAGAAATAGCTGGCCTGCGACCAGACTTGTTATGAAAAGCACAATACTTGAGTGTATCCCGCTACACTCTTCCGCCACTTGAATCGTCAGATCTGGCAGACAGAAGGTTAAGCCATCCCTGAAAACCGGTGTTCCCGTCAGCTTGAACATGGCGTAAGCCACTTCCGCAGACCCTTGTTGTAAAGCGACCATCAAGAGATGCGCCACCGGTTCAGGAAAGGGAACCATGTAATACAGAAATAACCACGCAAACCACTTCTCCCGAAATGCGGGCCACCCGAAAACATACACCACTCCTCCCATGAGCGCCGTAATATATGACATCACTGGCAAAACCAGCACACTCGCTTCACCCGTAAACCAGGAACCAGACACGAGCAGACCTTGAGCAACAAGCAGACCAGTCGATACCACCCATGCAATGATCGGGATAATCTTCTGCGGTGGCGGTGCAACGGTGACCGCCACCGTTCCTCTTTTTAAATATACGAGATAACCAGATATGAAGGGAATCAGGGGAATATAGGAGTCGAGTTCAGATGCAACGGAGTACCTGAGGAGTCGCAATAGGACAGGCGAATAGGCCGTACTCAAGAGTACAACGAATATCCAAAACCTTCCCCACGGTCTCAGTATCCACCCCGTATCATCCCTGATCATGACTATTCCCTCTTGATCGCTAGTTTCTCCATGAGTTCATACAACGTCGGACGACTGACCCCCAACTCCTCGGCCACGGCCGTAATTTTCCCCTTTTGATGGGCGAGGGCTCGCTGGATCATCTCCCGTTCCAAATGTTCCCGGGCCTCCTTAAGGCTTTGTCCTTGAAGTCCTGACGCTACAGTCTCGCCCGCCAGATCAAGATCGGAAACGCTAATCTGTTTTCCATCCGCCATGATCACTGCACGCCGAATACGATTTTCCATCTCGCGAACATTGCCCGGCCATTCGTACTGGCTGATCGTCTGTAGTGCCTGCCTAGCGAATCCTGTAATCTGCCGCTTATTTTCATGCGCAAACTTTTGCAGGAAAGCCCTGGCGAGAAACTGTACATCACCAGTCCGCTCTCGCAATGAGGGCAATCGTATAACGACCACCGCTAGACGGTAGTACAAATCCTCCCGAAAACGTCCGTCTGTCATGGCACGATTGAGATCGACATTGGTAGGTCATTGCTGCTACCAATGTCGATCTCAATCGTGCCCTGACAGACGGACGGTTTCGGGAGGATTTGTACTA